>JAGQPV010000002.1 GCA_020426545.1 Planctomycetaceae bacterium | reverse complement strand
TGTATCCGCCCAGCCCGACCAGCATGCCTTCATGCAGATTGAGCGAGCCATCGCCGGGCGGTTTGTTATTCGCCGCGGACTCGCGATCTTCGCCGGGATGCAGTTTATCGACGGAGGAAGGCGTGTTGCGGCGGGAAAGATGCAGTTCGGTGGGTTCGCTGCTTCGCTGCCGGGCAATGCGAACCTTCCGTTCGCTGGCGTAGTTGGCCTCCGCGCGGGCCAGCCGGCCCAGGTATTCCCTCGGTTCCTGGTAGCCCTTCATCCGGGCCAGCACCTTGCCGTTGGGGTCGAGAATCAGATCCGTGGGAAGCGACCCCACGCCGAATTTCTCCAGCAGTTCCGGGTGCTGGTCGGCATCGACTTTCACGCCCACCAGCCGTCGTCCCAGGTGATCCCGCAGTGCGCTGGAGCTGAGGACTTCGCGGTCCATCCGTTTGCACGGGCCACACCACGAGGCGTGAAAGTGCATTACCAGCGGCACATCCAGCTGCTCGACATCCCGGACGGCATCGGCCACATTGTGGTGCCAACCGCGGACTGGCGGGGGAGTGTTCGCTGCAGCTGCCAGCGATGGCGTTCCGGCCATGGCAACCATCAGCAGGCTGAGAAAGCAGCGGCGTCGCATGGCGGGCCTTCACGGCGCGGCGGGTCCGGTCTGCTCCCGCTGACGACATGAGCGGGAGAAATGAGAACAGGGCAGGAACAGCCACCTGTTCTCGGTGTCATCGGAATTTCAGACACGGGAGCCACTCTGAAACCGGCCATGGAATGCCAGCTGACGGGTGTCCGTGTGAAAAGCACGGAACAGACGGGTCGTGCCGGAGCCAGACTTTCCGCAGCCACCGCAGCTGCTGTGACCAGTCGGGTCTGCCCGACCGGTACAGGACTACCAGTGCAGGGGGAGGTTGCCGGTGGGCTCCGCCGGATCGCCGGGATCTGCAGCGGCGGGCGGGAAGGAATCCGGCACGGGGGGCCAGGATTCCGGCTGACGGGGAGCCGGCATGTCGCCCGGGGGCAGCGAGCTGCAGGGCAGTCCGGCCAGGCCCAGAAAGGCCGCCAGCAGCCGGTGGCCGGTCGTGGTGAGTACCGACTCCGGATGAAACTGCACCCCGAACACCCTGTGCGTGCGATGGGCAATCGCCATCGGCAGGCCCTCGGTGGTGCGGGCGATGATTTCCAGAGAATCCGGCAGAGTCGATTCATCGACCAGCAGCGAATGATACCGTGCGGCTGTAAACGGCGAGGGCATGCCGGCAAACAGCGGGTGCCCCTGATGGACCACTTCGGAGGATCGTCCGTGCACGGGCAGCGGGGAACGCACCACCAGCCCGCCGGAGGCTGCGGCAATCGCCTGATGACCAAGACAGACACCGAGCAGCGGGACTTCCGGCCCCAGTTCGCGGACGGCATCCATGCAGATGCCGGCGTCTTCCGGTGTACCCGGCCCAGGCGACAGCACCAGGGCCGCCGGCTGCAGGCGCCGCAGTTCGGCCACGGTCATGGCATCGTTGCGGACCACGGTCGTCGGCTGGCCCAGCTCCTCCAGATACCGGGCCAGGTTGTAGACGAAGCTGTCGTAATTGTCGATCAGCACAATCACCGCTGCGGCTCCCGTCCTGCGGTCTTGGCCGGGGCACCGGGAGAGAAATCGGCCAGCACCTGCAGCATGCCGGCTGCCTTGTGCATCGTTTCCTCGTATTCATCGGCCGGGCTGGACATGGCCACGATTCCTCCGCCAGCGGAACAGTGCGCGATTCCATCGCGATGGACGAGCGTGCGGATCAGAATGCTGCTGTCCATCCAGCCATCGAACCCGCAGTAGAACAGCGAACCACAGTACGGGCCACGCACCGTGGGTTCCAGGCTGGCGATAATCTCCATGGCCCGGACTTTGGGAGCCCCGGTGATGGACCCTCCGGGAAATGTGGCCGCCAGCAGGTCCCACGCGGTGGCCTCCTCCCGCAGTTCGCCGGTCACGACAGAAACCAGGTGCTGCACGGTCTGGTAGGATTCCACCTCGCACAGCTGGGGAACTCGGATAGTGCCCGGCCGGCAGGCCCGCGACAGATCGTTCCGCAGCAGGTCGACAATCATGACGTTTTCCGCCTGATCCTTGCTGCTTTCGCGGAGTTCATCAAGGGAAAACAGATCGGCCTCGGGGCGGTGGCGTCGTCCGCGGGTGCCTTTAATGGGGCGGGTTTCGACGGTGGTTCCCTGAATCTGCAGAAAGCGTTCCGGAGAGGAACTCACCACGGCCCAGTCTCCCCTGTTCAGGTAGCCGGCCAGCGGCGCGGGGTTGGTTTCCCGCAGTCGCTGATACAGTTCCAGCGGTGTGGCCGTCACCGGCAGAGACATTCGCTGAGAGAGGTTCGCCTGGAAAATATCTCCCGCGGCGATGTGTTCAATCACCCGGGCAACCGCTGCCTCGTAGGCGGGGCGGGTGAAGTTACTGCACAGCGCGGAGGGAACGGTGATGCCCGGCAGGGACTCCACCGGCCAGGCCGCTCTGCTGGCACGCCCGCTGTCAGACTTCAAAGACGCTGCCGCTGCTGTCGGGTTCGCGGACGAACCATGCCGACTCGGACTGTCCGCGGTCTGGCCGTCAGGGCTGGTGCTGCCGTCCGCGCTGCTGTTGACGTGATCCAGACGGACCTGCCACCGCCGCAGTTGCTCCTCGGCCCGCTGCTTTCTGGCGCGGGGCGAAATCTCGGGGAAACCCTGGGAGATGATCCACGCCTGGCCGGTGTGATGGTTCCAGGCCACCACACTGTCATACAGGCCGACCGCCAGGACCGGCAATGCAAACTCATCAACCGCCGGCACGGGCAGCCGTTCAAAACAGCCGCCCAGTTCATAACTCAGCAGGCCGGCCGCGCCCCCCTGGAAGGGCGGGAGGTCGCTGAGATGTTCGGCTTCCATCCCCTGCATGGCCGCCCGGATCCCGGCAAACGGGTCGAGCCCGTACTCGGCCTGCTGCAGCTGAAACCACTGCCAGGGCTCGGCGACGAGAAACGAAAACTGACCTGTTCCCGGTGTCTGCAGGACGGATTCCAGCAGCAGCACGCCCGGCAGGTGCGAGACGGCAGCCAGGGCGGCAGCCGGCCGGGGAGGTGAATCGAGTTCATGCACCAGCGGAAACATGGAACACAGACCTGCAGTGAATAGAAAAGAGAAGTCAGCGAAAAAGCGACAGCCACGAATTCCGGCTGTACGATTGCGAGCTGTTATTCAATCGGGGGTGGATGGTGACTGCCGTGGTCGGGTGTCTCCGGCCGGGTGGCCTTCCCGGTTCGGTCGGGTGCTGTCTCCTGATTGTCGGCAGTCAGCAGTCCCCACTGGAGCGGCTGATCCTGCCGATAGTTTTTTCCCAGTTTGAGAGCTGTTTCCGCGAGGGCCATTTCGTAACCGAGGTAAAAGGCATGGTCTGGCTTCAGGGTTCTGTCTGATCGGGCGAGCATCTGCCGGAAGACGCCAAAGGCATCGGCTCCCTGCCACCAGCCATCACCGTTCATCATGTGCAGCAGGCCGGCCGCGGCAAACAGGCGGAAGTTGGGATCCGTCAGCTGCCCGGCCAGTTCGGTCAGTTCGGCAAGCGACGGGCTCCGCAGTTGCGAATCCCGCAGCATGACCAGACGGGAATCCACATGCTTGGGCACGGTGTGGTTCTCGGCCGCATGACGCACCAGCCGGCGGGCGAGGTCGAATTCCCGCACGGCGGTTCTGGCCCAGTTAATCACCTCGGTCGTCAGCACGCAGGTGACCTTCAGTTCCTGGCACAGTCCCGCCAGCAGCAGGCTCATGCCGGCCGTGTCGGCTTCGGCCAGTTCGGTGACATTCCCCACGCCCAGCATGAGCGGCACATCGGGCCACCGCTGGCCGGCCGCATGGCAGCGAACAATTGATTCCGCCAGGCCCACGCCCAGTGGTTCCAGGATCGGGTCGATACGAAAGCGGGCCTGGTGCTGCCGCAGCGTTTCGACTGTGGGTTCCAGAGAATCCAGATCGCGGGGGTCATCGGGAATGGCGACCAGTTCCGCGGGCAGTTGAGCGGCCCACTTGAGGTTGGACTGGTTCACACTGAGGACCAGTTCGGCCCCCTGCTCCACCGAGGCTTCGACTTCAGCTCTGTTGAAACTGTCGATTGAGATGCGGAAACCCTCGTTCCGCAGTCTTCTGGTTGCCGGGCCCGCATCGGCCCAGGTTTCACCGGGAATGCAGCCCAGGTCGATGACATTGGCCCCGCTGGTGCGATAGCTGCTGGCCGCTGCCAGGAGTTCTGTTTCGCTCAGGCGGGGGGCATGGTTGATCTCGGCCAGGATTTCAATGTCGTAACGGGACAGGTCGGCCGGCGGGCGGGAACTGCCCCACAGCCAGGTCGGCAAGTCGGCCAGATCCTTCGGCCCCCGCTCGAACGGAACGCCGAATTCCTGTTCCAGCGGAGCCAGGTCACCCTCGCACCAGCCGGGCAGCAGCACGCGGCTGAAGTCGGCCAGAGGTTCCGGCAGTGGTTCGCCGGCACTTGCCCCGCGACGCAGCTGCCGGCCGACCCAGTCGGCGTGCATCAGCGCCGCCACACTGATGCGAAGTACGGCCACTTCCCACTGCAGCCCTTCCGGGGCACCGGCCTGGCTGAGGGTGCGCCGGAGAGCCGGTTCGGCCAGTTTGCCGGTTATCAGCAGGATCCGCTCGGCAGACATTGCGGCTTTCGCCTCTGGCAGTCCAGTGCAGCCTCACAGCTGAGACAAAGGTGTTCTCCGGCCCGCAGTCCGAAATTCGCAGACGGCGATCCGAAGTTCGCCCCGCCCGGTTTGACCGGCGGCACCCACCCGGCTGGTCTCCCGTGAGATTTCACCAGCTGGCGGAATGCGTCCGCCTGAGGGTGCGAGACGGCTGAACCGGGGAACGGGGCCGGTTGACTGCCGGACGGTCCGTCAGTGAGACCCGAAAAAGGCATTGGCGGCAGCCACACCGGCACCCGCCGGGACACTCCGCCCCTGATCGGCCAGACAGCGTTCGACCGCCGCCAGGAACAGCAGCACGCTGGTTTCACGGCACGTGTCGCCCATCAGACCAATCCGCCAGGTTTTGCCCTTCATGGGCCCCAGGCCGCCACCAATCTCGATGCCGAATTCCTGCAGCAGCTGCCGTCGCACGGCTGCGTCGTCGACGCCCTCCGGAATGCGAACCGCATTCAGCATCGGCAGACGATGACTTTCCGCCACGGCATATTCCAGGCCCAGTGCCTGCAGGCCCGCTGCCAGGCCCAGATGATTGCGTTCGTGGCGGGCCCAGCGGTTCTCCAGCCCTTCCACCAGCACCTGCCGGCAGGCTTCGTGGAGCGCGTAGTTCATGTTGATCGGCGCGGTGTGATGGTAGGCCCGTTCGCCACCCCAGTAGCTGCGGACCATGGTCAGATCAAGATACCAGCTGGCGACCTTCGTCTTGCGGGCGTCGATCACTTCCACAGCCCGGCTGCTGAAGGTGACCGGAGCCAGTCCGGGCGGGCAGCTGAGGCATTTCTGCGTGCCGCTGTAAACGGCATCCAGTTCCCATCCGTCGGTTTCCACCGGCAGGCCGCCCAGCGAAGTCACACAATCGGCCAGCAGCAGAGCACCGGCACCGTGCACAATTCGGGAGATGTCCTCCAGAGGCTGGCGGGCACCGGTCGAGGTCTCCGCATGCACAATGCCGACGACCTTCGGAGAATGCTCTTTGATGGCCTGCTCCACTTCTTCCGGAGTGAAGACCTCGCCGAACTCCCGGTCGATCACTTTGACCTCGGCACCGGCCCGCTCAGCCACATCGGCCATGCGGCCACCGAAGACTCCGTTGCGACAGACGAGCATCCGGTCGCCCGGCTCGATCAGGTTGACCACCGCGGCTTCCATGCCGGCACTGCCGGTCCCGCTGACGGCCAGAGTCAGTTCGTTCTTCGTGCGGAAGATCTGCCGCAGCATGGACTGCATTTCGTCCATGATCTTCAGGAAGTACGGGTCGAGGTGGCCGACCGTCGTTTCGCTCATCCGGGCGAGAACCTGCGGAGAAATATCGCTGGGGCCGGGGCCCATCAGCAGCCGCCGCGGAGCGGAAACGGGCTGGATGCTGCAGTCGCTCATATCGAAATGCTTCTACTGCCCGGGAGGGGCATTAAACTGAGGATGACTGTCGCCGGGATCCGCATGAAGACCTGATGTCTTCCTGCGGCAGTGTCTTCCGGGATCTTAATGGCCGATTATATATTGAGCATGAGATTCGTCAGGCAGAGCCTGGATTACATTAGAAGATCGCGCCCGTTGTTCCTCCGGGACGTGCCACCTGCTGTGGAGTCTGCTACTGGCCGGGCCAGCCTTTCGGCAGCGACAGCGACCAGACTTCACTGCTCAGCGGGCGGGCGTGGCCTCCCAGAATCCACAGCTGGTCCTGGAACACCAGCATCGAGTGCTCGTGACGTTCTTTCCAGATTTCAGGGGATTTCAGCTGGGTCCAGCTGGCTCCGTCCGAGGAATACCACACATCACCATGATTCACTGAGGGATTGTTGGACCACCCGCCCGTGACCCAGATCTGGTCCCGATAAGTGGCCGCGGAAAACCACAGCCGTTCGTGCCAGGGGGCGTGTTCGGTTTCCTGCTTCCAGGTTTTCCCGTCGGCCGAACTCCAGACATCATTCACCGCATGATATTTCGGCACATAATTTCCACCACCCATGACATAAATTCGGCCATTGAGGACCACGGCCTGATGATAAGACCGGGGCGACCAGCCGGCATCCGCTGTTTCCTGCTGCCAGGTTTTGCCGTCGGCGGAACTCCACACATCGTTCTTCAGGCTGGAGTCATCGCCGAAGTAATAGTTCTCCGTTCCGCCGAGAACCCACATGCGGTCTTTGAAGGTCACCAGCCCGGCAGCCAGCCGCGGTGTCCAGCCGGCCTTCGCCGTGGCCTGTTCCCACTCTTTTCCGTCGGTGGACGACCAGACTTCGCTGCTGGCCTCGTGACCTTCCAGCCGGCCGTTGTACCAGCCGCCCATCAGCCACATGCGGTCTTTGAAGACGACCGTCATGGGCAGATCGCTGTGCTTCCACGGAGCCTTCTTGATCTCCATGGTCCACTCTTTGCCGTCGGGAGAACTCCAGACATCGCGTGGCGGGGCGGCGTAGGAGCTGAACCAGCCGCCGAAGATCCACAGCTTGTCGCGGTAGGCCAGTTCGCCCTGCGAATCGCGGGCCTGCCAGCCGGCTTTCTCCGTGACCCGCACCCAGGCGGGCCCTTCCTTGACCGGGGCTTCCGTCTTCTTGCCAGCAGCTTCCGGCGCGGCGGCTGCAGCAACCGGCGCCAAACCGGCTGCCAGCAGACAGCAGACTGCGGCCGGCAGCAGACAGTTCGTGGCGAAACGCAGGCGCGGTACGGGAAGTCGGAACATCATGCCGATTTGCTTTCTATTCATCTGTCTGGCTGAGGCGCGGGCTTCCGCTGCGGGAGGCGGCACACTGGCCGTCACATCATACCGGAAGCCGCCCCGCCGTACACGCGGCCAGGGCAGATCGTCAGCGGGGTTCGAAACCGCTCAATGGCAGCCGGTGCTGCAGTTTCACCTTGCCGTCCTCACCGCAGACCTGCAGCCGCACCACCGGGTCGTCGGCTGCCCAGTCCACCTCGATCACGCCGAAATTCGTGGCGTAGTAGATCACACCCAGCCGGTGCGGGTTCAGTTCGTTCCGCCAGCGACCGGGGGCATTGAGACTGCTGGAAGTCACATCGCAGACAACCCGCCCGCTTGCGGTTGTTACCTGAGAGATTTCCGCCTGGTGGCGGTCTCCGCTGATAATCACATTTGCCCCGGCGGCCGAGCTGTCAATCGCATCGAGCAGCCGCTGCCGTTCATGCGGAAACCGGCTCCAGGATTCCCAGCCGTGCCCGTCAGCCAGTACCTGGATACTGGAAGCGATCACCCGCAGCTGCACGGGCTGTTTCAGCTGCTGCCTGAGCCAGTTCCACTGGGCCTCTCCCAGAATGGTGGCTTCCTCGTCCGGGTTGGGACGGTAGCGGCCCGAAATTCCTTCGCCCGGTTCGACATCAGGCGGGCCGGGAACCAGGTCGTCGCGGAAGTAGCGGGTGTCGAGCAGAATCAGCTGAACCTGCTTCCCTGGCGGGCCGACCAGCTTCGCATCGTAGACGCCGGGAGTTTTCCGCCGTGCGGTATCCTGCGGCTCGCCGAAGAAATCCAGAAACACACGTTGCGATTCCTCCCGTTTCGGGTAGTTTCGCCCCGCGTCGTCGGCTCCGTAATCGTGGTCGTCCCAGGTGGCCAGCACGGGGCAGGTTTCCAGCAGATTGCGGTAGCCGGGCTGCGCGCCCAGCAGGTTCCACTTCTGCTGCAGTTCCTGCATGTCCTGAGTATCGCCGTAAATGTTATCGCCGATGAACAGGAACACCTGCGGCTTCCTGCCGAGGATCGCCTGCCAGATCGGCTGAGGCTGATTCTGCTTGGCGCAGGAGCCGAACAGGATTCGGCTGAGTTCCTGCTGCGGGTCGAGCGACAGGTGCGGCAGGTCTTCGGCAGGGGCCTGTTCGCTGGTGGTGCCGGTGGTGGAGTTCGCACTGCCCGCCGACTTTTCCGGAGTGGTGTCAGCGGCAGCAGCGTCGGCTTCGACTTTCGGCTGTGCTGCTTCCACGCAGCCTCCCGACAGCAGCAGTAGCTGCAGGGCCAGGAGGCAGGGCAAAACAGACTTCATACGGCAGGGCTTGAACATCTTCACTCCAGAAGGCTCAGCGAGGATTGTGAGAGCGGAACAGGCTGTTCACGGTCGGCAGCGGCACCGCAGCCACATTCCCCGCGGTACAGCGGGAGGAAGCTGGTGCGGGCGGGGGAACCGCAAAGCACCGCAGCCAGCTTACATGGGGCAGGCGAGAAACTCACGGATCGCCCGGTTGACGATCTCCGGCTGTTCGAGCGGAGCCATGTGCCCTGCCTGTGGAACGCGGAGGAAACTGGCATCGGGGATGAGGCGGGCGAACTGTTCCATCTCGTCGGCGGGGGTGATGGCGTCTTCGTCGCCGCAGATCACCAGGGCGGGCACGCCGATGGTGTTCAGCATGCCGGTCATGTCGGGCCGTTCCGCCATACCCCGCAGAGCAGCGGTGATGCCGGAAGGAGCAGTGCCCAGAATCATGTCCCGCAGCATGGTCACCAGTTCGGGCCGGGCGGCAGCGTTCGATTCGGCGAGCAGTTTTCCCGCCATGGTATTGGCCACGGGTTCCGCACCGTACCGTTCGACCAGCTCAATCAGTTTCATCCGGCCGTTGCGGGCGTCTTCGCTGTCGGCGGCGGCACGGGTATCACAGAGAATCAGTCCGCGAAGCCGCTCCGGGTACCGCTCGGCAAACTGCCAGGCGACATATCCTCCCATCGACAGGCCGCAGAACACGACCGGTTCGGTAATGCCCATCGCATCCAGCAGGGCGGCCAGGTCGTCGGCATACTGCGCCATGGTGATGGTACCGCTGGCGGCTTCGCTCTGCCCCATCCCGCGGAGGTCGGGCGCAATCACCTCGCAACAGTCGGCCAGCCCGTCGCTCTGCGGGTTCCACATCCTGTGATTCAGCGGGAACCCGTGCACGCACAGGAGCGGAACTCCGCTTCCTCTGCGTTCCACCGCCAGCTGGATTCCGCCCGCCTGAACTCGCTCCATCGGAATGCTCTCCTGCCCCGGGCCATACCTCCCGCCTGCCTGTCGGGCCGGGCGGGTCTTTCCTCATGCTGCGGGTGCATGATACGCGGAAACCCGGTGGCCTGCTGCGCTCCCGCACCGATTGAATGGCGGCGGGGCTCATTCCAGCGGACAGCCGACATCCGGCGGGTGCAGGAGAATTTGTCAGGCACAGCCTGGACTGCGAAGAGAAGGCCTGCCAGCGAAACCTGTGCGGGACGGAAGTTAATCCGTCAGCACGAAGCGTTTCAGCAGCCAGAACAGTCCGCCAGCCACGGAGACCCCCACGACCACATTCATCAGAATCTGGAAACCGGCCGAACGGAAAATTCCGCCCTCGGTGGCAGTGGGAATTTCCATGGAAGAAGCCGAGGGCTGCTGCAGATCCACATCCCATTCCGAGGAGGAAGGCGGCGGAACAGGAGGAGTGGCCGTCTGCTCCAGCAGTGGGGGCGGGCCCGCGCCGTCGATGGCGGCACCCGCCAGTCCCATGCCGGAACCGGCCGCTGCGGATGGACCGGGGTTGCCCGCGGCGACGGGTGGTGCACTGGTGCTCGATGCGGCCACCCGGGCGAAAGCGGGAATGTCCGCCAGAGACTGGAACGGCAGCTGGCCGTTCAGGGCACCCTGTGCCCGTCCATCGATCCGGCCGGCAGTCAGTTCCGCTACCACTTCGCTTTCCGAACCGATGAACCGGCGGCTGGCTCCGTCGGCATCCTGCCAGGTGATGTACCAGGAGGACAGCGGCTCCACGTCGCCGGATGGCTCTTCGAGGTGGGTTGTACTGACGGCAGGCTCGGGCAGGCTGGCCTGACGGAACGGCTGCGCGGCGGACTGTTCCGTCTGTTCGGGCGAGAGCCGATAGACCGGGGCCTCCTCCGCGGACTCGGCCTGCGGTGCGGCTGCCGCCGGACGGGGTGGTGCGGGGGCTGGTGGAGCAGCCGCTGCAGCGGACGGAGCGGAAGCCGCATCGGGATCGAGACACTGCTCCAGCTGGGAGATCACCTCCTCGACGCTCTGCTGCCGGTCTTCCGGATCAGACGCCATGGCCGTGCAGACAATATCCGACAGACGCTGGCTGATGCCGGAAACCACATCTTCCGGGCGGTCGAAGCGGTTTTCGGATTTGGAAATCAGCTTCTCGACCAGCGAATTTCCCCGGAACGGCATCCGGCCGGTGAGCATGCCATACAGGGTAACGCCCAGCCCGTACACATCGGCCCGCAGGTCCACGCCCCGGGCATTATGGAACTGCTCGGGAGCCATGAACTGCGGGGTACCCAGGCCCCGCTGGGGCAATGTCAGGTCGAGGTTTTCATCCAGCTGTTTGGCAAAGCCCAGGTCGGTCAGTTTGGCCGTTCCATCGCGGTGCAGCAGGACATTGCTCAGTTTGACATCACGATGAATCATGCCGGCATCGTGAATGGCCTGCAGGGCACTGGCCACCTGCAGGGCGACTTCAATCGCCTGCTGCTGGGGCATGGCTCCGTGCGATTTGATATGCCAGGCGAGGTTGTCTCCATCGACGAACTGCATCGCCATGAAATGCCGACCATGCGCGGAACCCACTTCCAGGGCCTGCACCAGGTGCGGATGGTTCAGCCGCATCGACAGCTTGGCTTCCTGGTAGAACCGGAGCAGCCGGGTCTGGTCTTCCGCGATGTCTGAGGACAGGGTTTTGACGGCGACAATGTTGTGCTCGGCGTCTTCAGCCCGGTAAACCTGCCCGGTGTGGCCCTGGCCGATCTGCTCCAGCAGTTCGTACTGGCCCAGCTTTTCGCGGCCACCGGTAATGATGCCCGCCATCTGCCGCAGGTTCTGCGGGCGACGGGTCGGGCTGGAGGCCATTGTCCGCCGGATGAGTTCGACGGCGCCGCGGCTCAGGCCGGGAACGGCGACTTCCGGCGGGTGAAAGCGGTCGGTCAGTTTCTCATTCAGAATCTGCGGCATCGAGCGGCCGGCGAACGGATACCGCCCGGTAATCATGGTGTAAAACGTGGCGCCCAGCGAATAAATATCGGAAGCGATGCTGGCGTGGGCGGCGGTTTTCAGCTGTTCGGGCGAGAGATACTGCACCGTGCCCAGCGACATGGAGGACCGGGGCAGGTCGTGGGGTGCGGTCATCAGCCGGGCATAATCCAGGCCGACCAGCCGGATCGCACCACTTTCGCTGACCAGGACATTCCCCGGTTTAATCATGCGATGGGCAATGCCCGCATAATGCAGTGCGGCGAGGGCCTCACCGGCCCGCAGCAGAATGGTCACCGCCTGCTCTTCATCCAGCCGCTTATGTTCCTTGATCAGCTTCAGCAGGCTGGTCGCCGGGAAGTACTCCATCACCGTGAAGTGGCGGCCGTTCTCCTCGCCGGTTTCGTGGACTTCCATCAGGTTGGGATGTTCCACCTGCTTCGACAGCTTCGCCTCCTGGTGAAACCGGGCCACCACGAGTTCATCGCCGGAGAACTGGTTGCGCAGCACTTTGACGGCCACAATCTGGCCACCGGCCGACCTGGCCCTGTACACCACACTGCTGCGGCCTTCTCCCACGACGGACAGCAGTTCGCAGCCTGAAATCCGCTCAGGCTGATCTGAAGCCGATACAGGCTGGCTCATGCCGGTTTTCGTCTTTCCCTGCAGCTCGCCCTGCCTTGAGGAAGAACGGGCCGTCGTCTGCTGATTCGAACGGACTGGTGAAGCTGTCACATTTCCCGCCGGGCCGGAAGTAGAGGCGACTCCGGCAGATGGGGACTGCTGTGCCCCACGGGGTTTCTCAGCCGGAGTGCTGACTGGTTCCGTGGTAGCGAGCGACAGTTCACTATTCATTGTCTGTTCCTGCCATTCTGTTCTGCCGATACGCGCGTTGACAAGGTCCATTGCGGCCTGACCGGCCACCAGCATCAATATCCTTCCCGGAAAACGATGGTCCGTACGGATTCTTCCGGCGAGTTCCAGAAAAAGCCCATGTTTTCCAGAAGTGGACGGAACGGCAGACTGATGAGCGGGCTGGCCGAATCACCGGCCCGCAGGAATCGGCCGGTGTGCGGAAAGCCGCCGCAGCTGGTTCAGGCGGGAGGAGCATCGGCCGGGCCGGAGGAATCGGCAGCGTACAGACTGGCCAGCCGCAGGGCGGTTTCACGGAGTCGGTCACGACAGTCGGCCGGTTCCAGCAGTTCGGCGTCGACTCCCAGGCTCAGCAGGCGGGGGAGAATCTCCTCGCTGTAGGCCGTGGGGATCTCCAGCTGAACGCTGCCATCTTCCAGGTGAGTGACTTCCTGAGCCGGATGAAACGGAGACTCGACGGCCCAGGCGGCGCAGCGGGCACCAATGCGAATGACAAACCGACGCGGCGTGCCCGAACTGAACACGCCAATGCTGTCGCTCAGCAGTGAATCCGCGTCGAAATCGTCCCGCGGGGCGAACCGCCGGTCGAGCAGGACCACCCGCGACATGCGGTCCAGCTTGTAGGATCGCCAGGCATCGGCGTCCGTTTCCGAGTGGCCATCGCGGGCACACAGCAGGTACAGGCTGTTGCCGTAAATCACAATCGCGTACGGATGCACCAGCCGGGGGGCCGCCTGCTGACTGCCGGCCGACTGATAGGCGACTTCCACCACCCGGTGCTGCTGGATCGCCCGGTTGAGGGCGGACAGCTGGCCTTCGCGGTCGGCGTAGCTCTTGAGGGCCGGCCCGCGAACCACCAGCGCGGGGCGCTGCTTCTCGAAGTGCTGCCATACATCTTCCGAGAGGCTGTCCCGCATTTTTCGCCAGAGCGACTCGATGCCTTCCCAGTAGGGCGTCCCCGCCAGCGGATACAGCAGTTCCCGCCCGGCGGCAAACGACAGCAGTTCCACCACCGAGATTGGCAGATCGGGGATTCGCAGGAAGCCGGCCCGGTCGAGCTTCCACACTTTCCGCCGCCGCCCGTCTCCGGTGGAGATCCGCTCGATGGGGTAGCCCTGGTCCTGCAGCGCGCGAATGTCCCGCTCGATGGATTTTGTGGTCAGGCTGGTCAGCCCCATCACGTCCACCACTTCATCCCGCAGTTCCGTGGTCGTTCGTCCATAACGGGACTGATCGAGGATCTGCAGTACGCGGAGTATGCGGGCAAACTGACGGGCGCGCTCCTGCGATTCGGGCATGGCTGCTTATCGATGTTTCCTGAGAAAAACTGACCGAAGGTCGGTGGTGTGCGTGGTCGCCAGGTGGCCGCCCTCCCGCACGGGACGAACGGTCGCAAACTGCCAGGGAAGACGTTCGTCGGCGGATCTTTCTGACGGGAAGGCGGGAAAATTTTCCCCGCCAGGCAGATGGAGCCGGGAAAAGGGACGATTCGCAAAGGGAACAGGAGCAGGAGTTTACGTGCGAGCGGCGGTCCGTGCGACAGCAGGCGCACCAAAAATTTTCCGGAATGTTTTTCGAACCGGACCAGAGGTGTCCGGTGGCCTCAATATCTTCCTTCTCAGCAGAGGGGCAACGGGCCAGCCTGGAAGTCACCAGGAATCAGGGCACCTGTCCCATGCGGAATCCAGGAAGGAACAGAACATCATGCAGCCTGAAATCGTGAATGGATACTCGATGACAACAGCTCTGGTCCAGGGGGCCTTCCCCGTCACTCCCGCTCAGCCCGCTCCCACTCCCTCCGGTCGTCCGGCCAGCGACCGCGACCGCGACACGCGGAAGAATACGGCCATTGCCGCCCGACTGAATTCCCCGGCCGAGAAACAGGAGATCCCCGTGAACCGCCCTCCCCTGCAGAAGACCGCTGTGCCCCGGGAATCCGCTTCGCCCGTGGGGAAATCTGTGGACTCCGGACCACTGGTGGAGACCCGGCCTTACCAGCAGCGGATTATCGCCCGGGCGGTGGGATATTTTCGCGGTCAGAGTTCCCCCGAAGGTTCCTCGAGCGACCTGCCCGCTGCGTCCGTCATGGTAGAAAGCCCCACCGGCAGCGGCAAGACGGTGATGGGCCTGCTGATTGCCCGGGAAGTGCAGCGGCAGACGGGCTGCCGCGTGGGCTGGGTGGCCATGCGGCGGAACCTGCTGGCACAGGCCCGGGCCGAAAACGTTTCGCGGCAGATTGGCCTGGACTTCAAGCTGATTTCAATGTTCGACCGCAACCCGCCGAAGGTGGATTTTCTGGTGGTCGATGAGGCCCAGCACGATGCCGCCATGAGCATGGCCGTGCTGCACTCGGAGGTGCGGCCGCAGCAGATTCTCGGCCTGACAGCGACCCCCTACCGGACGGATCGGCTGCGATTGTGCTTCGATCATGTGATTCGGGATACCGGCATTCACCAGCTGATTCAGGACGGCTGGCTCAGCCACTATCACCACTACACCATCCCCGCCTGGAAGCCGGAGGCGGTGGCCGAGTGCTACTGCCGGGAACCGGAACGGTGGGGTAAATCGCTGATGTTTTTTCATCGCAGTGAAAGCTGCTTTGAATGTGCCGACCACCTGCGGCAGAACGGCGTGCGGTGCGAAGTGGTGACGGCTGCCAGCGACCGCGAACGCCAGATTGCCTCGTTCCTGGAGGGCCGGTGCGATGTGCTGCTGAGCATGGCCATTCTGACGGAAGGGTTTAACTGCCCCCGGCTGAAGACCGTGTTCTGCCGCCCGTCCGGCCGTGGCTGCACCGTGCAGATGGCCGGCCGCGTGTTCCGCCTGCACCCCGATCTGCCCTTCAAACAGATTGTGCAGTGCCGCGAAACACGGCACCCGTTCCCCCGCACGGCGGCTCCCGACGAACAGTACGTGTGGATGGATCAGCAGTGGCAGTCGCTGAAGCTGAACCGGCACATCGGTGAGATTTCGCAGCGGTCTCTGGCGGCCATTGCCCGCGCCACGGTCGAAATTCCCTCGTATGTCAGCCAGCGGCGCAGCCGCAGTTCGCTGGAGATGTTCCGGAGAGAACGCCGCTTCGATCCGGCGGTTCCCCGGTGAATCCCGTTCCCGCCGGCTGAAATGAAGTCGCCACTTTCCGGGGAAGGTGGCGGACGTGCCCGGTGATCGTGGTGCCTGAGATTTCGCTCTGTTTCCTGTGGTTCTTCAATTCCCGTGGATGTTCTGTCCTCCTCCTGTCCGGGCTCACACAGACGTGAGACACAGCGGGAGCCAGCTTTGTGGAAAGGCCAGTTATGACCAGCATGAACGCTATTAACAGCCGTTACGAGTACGGAGTCGCCAGCATCCGGGATTTGACCGTACAGACGGCCCCGGCCATCGGCAGCCGCCGCCCGGAGGTCGAGAAGATCCAGATTGGCGACCGCTGGGCAAAGCCCACCCGCCGGTTCTGGAAGTCGCTGTTCAATCGGTTTGCCATCAGCGACAGCGTGTTCCGCTACTTCAGCCACCAGGAAGTGTTCGAGCGGATTGCCCGGGAGGACAGCGCCAACCAGTTCCGGTTCTGCCTGGAACACGACGGAAAGAAGGAGCCCCGCCTGCTGGCTGCCAGCCGTCTGAGCCGGCCGGTCATCAGCCCCGAGGAAGTGGTGACGCTCGCCAGCGGTTACGATTGCCGCGAGGTTTCCTGCAGCAACGGCTGTGTGACGACCACACACACGCCCCGCTCCGGCGCGGGGGATTTTCAGATCGGCGGAGACGTGTTCCAGCACCGGTACGTGCTGGAAACGCCGATCGACGGTTTCGGCAGTCCGCGGATTTATCTGTCGCTGCTGCGGATGATCTGCGCGAACGGTGCAGTGGCCTACAGTCCCGTGTTCCGCAGCGAAGTCAGCACGGGGAAGGATATCGGCTGGTCGCTCAGCCGGGCTCTCGATTCGTACGACAACAGCGACGGTTTCGCCGCATTGCGGCAGCGGTTTGAGAGTTCTCAGACGTCCTGGGCCTCGCTGGCCGAGTGCAACCGGCTGTACCGGGAACTGCTGCGGATCGACAACTCCGACAGTTACAGCCGGGGCCGGGTGCTCGAACGGTTCTACGGCATGACGGGCCGGGTCCACGAGTTGTATGGCATGGCCAATCTCGATGCTCTGTCGATCAAACGGCAACGGGTGCTGCCGGCCCGGTGCCGGGTGTACGATCTGCTGAACTTCGCCACCGAGATTGCCACGCACCGTGTGAGCTGGAATTCCGCCTGGCGTCTGCAGGGGCTGGTGGGGTCGATGCTGTCGGATGAGTTCGACATGGAGGGCACCGCGGGTGCCGGTTCCGAGTTTCAGGATGTGTTCATTGAATCGTCCGATCCCGGCCCCCGTGCGTCGCTGAACTGACGCAGGGTTCTGGCCCGGGACCTGGCTCCGTGCGGTGGCTGGTGACGTGACGGTGGGTGGCGGATTTCGTGTTCCGCCGCGGTCCGGTCGTCCCGCCACCCTGCACGGAGAACAGGCGGGCTGGTGGCGGGCCTTGCTGCAACCAGCAGGCCGGCACCTCCAGGCTGCCAATGACACACCGGCGGCTTTTACCTGCGGGAGTTCACCGGAAGCAGCCAGTCGGCGGGTCAGGGGCAGCTGGCCCGCCCGGAAGAGGCCCGCCCGGCAGATTCCCTGCAGAACAGACGGCCGGCTGCTGTTTCGCCAATCGACCGGCGGGACCGGGCAAAGCAGGTTTTCCTCAAGTGCTGGCCGTGCTACGATCTGCTCTGTCCCCCGGAGATCAGCCGGTTTTTCTCTCCGCACCGCCCTCCCGCACCTGCTGCACGTATGAGCAATTCTGAGTTGTCCGGGCCGTTCGATACCATCCGCCCCGTCAGTTCGCGGCTGCATCCTTCGCTGCCGGCTGCCATCACGCCCCCCTGAGCGGCAGGCGGTGGAGTTCAAACCGGCCGCGAATGCTCCGCCGGGTGGAGCTCTGCCTGCTGAACCGCCAGCTTCCCGCGGTCTGGTTTCCTTCCGGCAAAAGGATCGAAGACCCCGGAGACGCTCCTGCAGTCCAGAGCCCGGACAGCGGGTTGGGCAGGCACGGTTTCCCCGCCGGGGTGAGCGGCGGCTGCCGACGGGACTTCCGCCCTGCGGGAACGAACCCCTGCCCCGGCAACGAACGGTTCGCCGGGGAACGACAGACAGAGGCTCCGCGGGGTCGACGATGCCGGGACGGTGGCCCTGCCCGGCGGTCGCGGACGACATTGATTCAACCAGTGACAGACAGAGACAGGCGATGACAAACCCCGAAAACGAACCTCTGGAACTGCAGCCGCCAGGGCAGCCCGCAGCCGGGGACAGTCAGCCCGCCAGTCAGGACAATGCTAGTCAGGACGGTGCCAGTCAGGACGGCGGCGGGGTTTCCGAACGCGTTCTGCGGGCGGAGATTCAGAAACGCCGAACCTTTGCCATCATTTCTCACCCGGATGCCGGCAAAACCACCCTCACCGAAAAGCTGCTGCTGTACTCGGGCCGGGTGATGGAAGCCGGGGCAGTCCGCGGCCGGAAGTCGCAGCGGGCTGTGACTTCCGACTGGATGGCCATGGAGCGGGAGCGGGGAATTTCCATTACCTCCACCGTGCTGACATTCGAGCACCGCGGTCAGCGGATGAACCTGCTCGATACGCCGGGGCACGAGGATTTCAGCGAAGACACTTACCGCACCCTGACAGCTGCCGACTGCGCGGTGATGGTGATTGATGCGGTCAAAGGCATCGAAGCCCAGACGGAAAAACTGTTCCGCATCTGTGCGGCCCGCAAAATCCCGATCGTCACGTTCGTGAACAAGCTCGACCGGCCTGGCTGCGAACCGCTGGCGACACTGGGCCACCTGGAAGAAGTGCTGGGCATGGCGGCCGTACCGCTGAACTGGCCCATCGGCACGGGCCGGGATTTTCAGGGCGTGTACGATCGCGCCGCGGAGCAGGTGCTGCTGTTTGAGTCGGTCACCAGGGGGGCCGTCCGTGTTCCCACCACCCGGGCCACGCTGGAGGATGCCTGCGAGCGGCTGCTGTCGCCGGAGCGGGCAGCCCAGCTGCGGGAAGATGTGGAACTGCTGGATGGTGCCTGCGAACCGTTCGACCACGAACGCTTCCTCAAGGGGGAGATTACCCCCGTGTTCTTCGGCAGTGCCCTGTCCAACTTTGGTGTCGAACCGTTTCTGGAATCGTTCCTCGATATCAGCCCGCCACCGGGCCCGCGCAACAGCGACCAGGGAGAAGTCCCGCCGGACAAACCGGAGTTCGCCGGCGTGGTGTTCAAGATTCAGGCGAACCTCGATCCGCGACACCGGGACCGGGTGGCTTATGTGCGGGTCTGTGCGGGCCGGTTTGCCCGCGATATGGAAGTGCTGCTGGCCCGCACCGGCGAGAAGATCCGCATCAAGCGGTCGCACCGGGTGTTTGCCGCGGGCCGGGAGACGATGGATGAAGCCTGGCCCGGCGATATCATCGGTCTGGTGAACCCCGGCCAGTTTCGTCTGGGAGACACACTCTGTGAGGGAGCGCCGCTGCAGTATGACGGGCAGTGGCAGTTTCCTCCCGAATGTTTCGCCACGCTCCGCTGTAACGATACTTCCCGCCGCAAGCAGTTCTCACGCGGCGTGAGCCAGCTGATCGAAGAAGGTGCCATTCAGGTGCTGGCCGATCCGCAGGCCATGTTTCGCGAACCGGTGCTGGCCGCGGTGGGAGAGCTGCAGTTCGATGTGGTGCAGTACCGGCTCGAATCAGAATACGGGACGGAGACCACACTTCACCGGCTGCCTTATGAAGTGGCCCGCTGGGTGACCGGCAGTCCACAGGACCTGGCGGCGATTAAGCTTCCCAGTGCGGCCCGCATGCTGCAGGATCAGGACGGCTCTCCGGTGGCCCTGTTTCAAAGCCAGTGGAACCTGAATTACTGCTGCGAGATGAATCCGTCTCTGCAGTTTCACGAGATTCCCGGTCAGGGGGCTGACGAGCAGAATTAGCCCTCTCGCCGGAGCCCGGCCCGCAGCCGCAGGCCGATTCCCGGCCCCGCTGATTCCGTGCCGACATGAAACGAACGCGGCCTGCCCCGCATTGCTGCAGAGCAGGCCGCTGGCCGGAAATCCTGCTGCATCCGCCGGTCAGCCGGCATCAGCAGTCAGCATGGATCATTATTCGTCCCACTGGCCCTGGATCTCGGTCCACTGTGTGGCCGTGCCACCCTGTTTCCAGATGGCTGCGGCAGCAATGCCCGAGTTAAAGTAGCCATAGCCGGTGTTGTCAGCCGAGAAATCGGCATTCACCCACGGCTTGATGGTTCCCAGGGAGGCGTACACCAGCGGATGCATGCCATCGCTCAGCATGTGCACGGCTCCGTCGCCCGCCAGTACATGCATGCCACCGGCGTGACCGCTGACAAAACCATCCGTCCGGTTGTAGGTGGGGGCACCGTTTGGCTGGCCCCGCCCGGTGTAGGGGTGTACGTGCCGCGCCGTGGCAGTCCAGTTGCCATAGGGCGAACCCAGCCAGGTGGGCTGATGCTGGTGCGTCGGCAGATAGGCCGCGCCGCGGGTGCTGACACCGGCTTCGCCCACGGCGATGGTGTAAGTCAGCCCGTCGGTGATGTCGCCCAGCCGGCGGAACTGTCCTTCGATGTCAAAGAATCCCCACGCGGTGCCCAGGCTCCAACTGGCGGCATAGGACGCGGTGCCCAGACCCCAGCTGGTGACATCGGTATTCAGCCCCGAGGGACACTTGTAGGAGGGGATTTCCTTTTTACCCACCAGCAGCAGAGTGGCATTCATGTTGGGGGCGGCGGTTGTGTCAATTGCGGAGGCATCCACCACGATGGAATCTGACAGCTGGGCCTCGTAGTTGGCCTGGTTTTTTCCCTTCATGCCCACACGCAGCAGCGGTGCTACTTCGTCGTGCAGCGAAGGCAGGTCCATGAAGGGCAGCAGGTAGGCCATCCAGCTGGGGCCGCTCCGCTCAATCAGGTCATTGTTTCCGCCCGTGTTGGCAGTGGCAATCGGTGCGGGAGGCGTGCCGGTAAAGTTCCACGGGTAACCATGAGCCGAAGGGAAGTGGCCGTGGGTATCGTGGAAGTTGTGCAGTGCGATACCAATCTGCTTCAGATTGTTCTTGCACTGTGTCCGCCGGGCGGCTTCCCGGGCCTGCTGCACGGCGGGCAGCAGCAGGGCAATCAGAATCGCAATAATCGCGATGACGACCAGCAGTTCGATCAGAGTGAATCCGCGCCGCCGTTCAGGGCGATTTGCGGAACGTGAGCGAGCACTTCTCATGTAACGCCTCCGTCTTCAGAAATTAGAAAGGGCTTGAACCCGGCCACCAGGCCGGAGGGCAAAAAACCAGCTCCTTAACAGTCACCGTTCAGAATCGGGTCGGCCGATCACGACCGGCCAGCCTAATAGGGTCGGAGCTTCCCGCGAGACCACAGGCACTGCCGGGGAAGTGTGACAATCCCCCTGAATATCGGACAGCACCGCCGGTCAGACTCCGCAATCAATCGAGGACCAGGCACCATAACTGACATGGTCAGTGTCTTCGCCGCGGAGCCAGGTTACAGACTCATGTTCCGCCTCAGTCAGAGCTGCAGAAGTCCTGCAGCTCGTCGTGAAGGCTTCGCACGATTCAGCCCGGGCAGCTCGCCCGGTAGGTCCGGCAGGTCCGGCGGGTTCAGTCGTTCCACTGAGCCTGGATTTCGTCGTAGTTGGCCGGAGTCGTGGCGTTGGGCTTCCATACGCCGCTCGGCTGGTAAGCCGCCATCGCCTGGTTGAGTATCTTGCGGGTGGTTCCCAGCGAACTCCAGACCAGCGGGTGCACCGACTGGCTGACGAAATGCACGGCGCCGTCTCCGGCCAGGCAGTGCAGCCCGCCATTGTGGGCACTGGTCATGCCGTCGGAGCTGCCCAGGTTCGGCAGGTTGTCGTACCGCACATACCGCATGGAGGCGTTCCAGTTGCCATGGGGGGAGGCCAGCCACTGCGGCTGGTACTCCAGGTTGGGCGTGTAGCCCATCGTGGCCGGCGGATTGACGGCTCCCGCTTCGGAGACGGCCACGGTGTAGGACAGTCCGTCTGTGATTTCGCCGAGGCGAACGACGGCACCATTCACCCGGAAGAAACCGTAGGTGTCGGTCCAGCCGTAGCTGCCGGCATAGGACGCTGTGGCAAAGTTCCAGGTTGTCAGTTCGGTGTTGACTGCCGAGGGACAGATATACGAGGGGATGGAAGTCTTTGCGGACAGTTCCAGACCGGAGTTGGCCGGCAGGGCGGCACCGGTGGGGTCGGCCAGAGTGATGGTGGTGACCGTGGTGGCGACCGGGCTGGACGTGGTGACGACACGGCCCCGCTGCACTTCGAGGGCGGCTTCCGTCGTTACCTGGCCGGGCAGAGTGTAGGCACTGATTTCCTCAGCCAGCGAAGGCAGGTCCATGTAGGGCAGCAGATAGGCCATCCAGGTGGGCCCGGCGTAGGCAGCCGTGGTGCTGACAGTGCTGCCGGCGGGCCGGCCGATGCCGGCGGGGAAGAACTGATGCGTGTCGTGGAAGTTATGCAGTGCGATGCCAATCTGCTTGAGATTGTTCTTGCACTGGGTGCGGCGGGCGGCTTCGCGGGCCTGCTGCACGGCAGGCAGCAGCAGCGCGATCAGAATGGCAATGATGGCGATCACCACCAGCAGTTCAATCAGAGTAAAGCCACGGCGTGCGCGGACGGTGTCCACGGAGGCAGAGAGGGAACGCTTCATCAGGCAGGACTTTCAAAGTCTGTCACGGGAATGATTCCGCAGAGTAATTACTACGGAAGAAAACAGGCGTGGATCTGTAGCAGTAAGCGGGCCTTGAATGAATGACTTCGAGCAGCGTCCTCTCATAACAGGCAGCGGAATACTTGATCCTGCTGCGGGCGGAAAGTGTCGGCGGCCCTGCCGACAGGAGCGGGTCATGGTTGGAACCCTGCCCGGTCAGTCCGGTGCGGACCGATGAGGCAGCAGGTTCCGGAGTGCCGAATCTTCAGGGGAACGATTCGGAGTTCAGTCTGGCGGAGTGGTTGTGGTGTGCAGCGATCAACGGATTGAAGCACGTTTCTCAGCGAATCCTGCGGGGAAGAAAACACGTTCAGCGTGGCTGGCCATTAACGCGGCGGGATGAATCCGGCAGTCGTCGGGCATGCAGCGAATGAGGCTGGCGGGTTGGTCTGGTTCTTCAGGGCAGTGTGAACTCGTCGGACATCTGTCAGGGATTCGTGGAGCAGGACCGCATGGTGCGGTTTCCTGGTGGCCACTCATCAGGCCCCGGCAGGGGTTGGCGGCTTTCGGTCGACATGACGGAAGCCGCTGTATGTTCTGGCCCATCCGCCCCTGATCAAAGTGCTGTCACAGCACAGCCAGAGACGCTTGATGGACGGAGCGATCATCAGGTTGATTATGGTTTGAATAGTCGGCAGTCCGCAGCAGTTACCCTCTCGGGAATCTGTGGGCTGTTCGGTCAGCAGTCTGCTCGGCAAAACCGCGCAACAGGCTGTGTGATCCCTCTGAGGCCGTCCCTTGAGGGGGTGATCAGTTCGGAACAGACTCCTCCAGCAGACGGGAGGAAGCAGCGGCCAGGTCTTTTATTGAGACACAGGGAGAATCCTGAGGCAGCAGGAAATAGAGTCGATTTCCTGGAGAATGTATCCACGTATGCGGAAGCGTGAATCTAATAATTTGCCCACTGAAACCGCTGACGTCAAGCGTACAGGAAGAACTTGTGCAGGGGGAACACAAAAATTCTGAATTTCCCGAAAAAGGCCCGCCTGCTTCTAGTGTGTCAGGCAGCAGCAGCCGGACACCCGGGAGCACGGGCCGGCATCGCGGGGTACGGAAAGCAGGAAATCGGGCTCTTGCCATGAAAAAATCCCACAGGTCTCTGTCCTGATGACAGAAACCTGCGGGATGTACTGGACCTGAATTCCGGGGCGGCCGGATTCAGGAGTTAAGTCGACTGCGCCGCCGGGGCGGTTACTCCACCGTCCACGTGTCGCCGGAATTGAACAGGGCTTCGAGGTCGCCCTCGCCCTTCTGCTCCATCACAGCTTCCAGCTGACGGGAAACTTCTTCCTCGTAAACCGGCCGTTCGACGTCGCGGAAGATGCCCATCGGCTCGGGGAATTCCGGGTACCGCATGCGGGCCAGCAGGAAGGCCAGGGACGGCTCCACCGCCTGCTCGTCGTGGAACAGCAGATCATCTTCGCTGATCCCGTTGCCGAGTTCGACCACTTCCGGCCGGCTCATTTCCGAAACGCGGATGCCCTTCTCCCGGTTCTTGCCGAAGACCAGCGGCTTGCCGTGTTCCAGGTAGACGACGTTGTCGGCCTTGGTGTCCTTCTTGGTGGCGTAGGAAAACGCTCCCGAGTTGAACACGTTGCAGTCCTGGTAGACTTCCACGAAAGACGTGCCGCGGTGCTGAGCCGCCCGTTCCAGCACCATGGTGAGGTGCTTGATGTCGACATCGACCGAACGGGCCACGAATGTGGCTTCCGAACCGATGGCCACGCTCAGCGGGCTTAAGGGGTTATCCACCGAACCGTAGGGTGTGCTCTTGGTGCGGGCACCCAGCGGTGAGGTGGGAGAGTACTGTCCCTTGGTCAGACCGTAAATCTGATTGTTGAACAGAATGATGTTGATGTTGAGGTTTCGCCGGATGGCGTGCATCAGGTGGTTGCCACCGATGGACAGCGCATCGCCGTCACCGGTAATCACCCACACCTGCAGATCCGGCCGGGAGACCTTCACCCCGGAAGCCACCGCCGGAGCCCGGCCGTGGATGGAGTGGAAGCCGTACGTATCCATGTAGTAAGGGAACCGGCTGGAACAGCCGATGCCCGAGACGAAGACGAACTTCTCACGCGGGATTCCCAGCGTGGGCAGCACCTTCTTCATCTGTGCCAGGATGGAATAGTCGCCACACCGCGGGCACCAGCGAATTTCCTGATCGCTGGCAAAATCCTTCGGTGACAGAACTGGGAGGTCGACGCTCATCGGGTTCAGTCTTCCAGAAGCGATTCGATCTTGTGGTAAATTTCGCTGATCAGGAATGGCTTGCCCTGAACTTTGTTCAGGCCGACCGCGTCCGCGAGGAACGTGGCCCGGATCACAAACCGCAGCTGACCGGTGTTCAGTTCGGGAATCAGCACTTTGTCAAAGCGGCTGATGATGTCACCCAGATTCCGCGGGAACGGGCTGAGATGACGCAGGTGGGCATGTGCCACCGAATGACCGGCATCGATGGCCCGCCGGACGGCAGTTCGCACAGACCCGTAAGTTCCACCCCAGCTGAGAACCAGCAGGCGACCGCTGTCGGGGCCTTCCAGCTCCTGCTCAGGGATGAATTCGGCGACTTTCGCCACCTTCCTGGCCCGCACGTCCGTCATGTGCTGATGGTTGGTCGGGCTGTATTCCACGTTCCCGGTGACGTCAGCCTTCTCAAGACCTCCCACCCGGTGCTCCAGCTTCGGTGTCCCCGGCACGGCCCACGGCCGGGCGAGGTTTTCATCCCGCAGGTACGGCAGAAATTCGCCGTTCTCACCGTTGGGACCTTCAGGGTGCCTGACTGTGATCGGTTTCAGGTCCGAAATCTCTGGCAGCTGCCAGGGTTCGGCCCCGTTGCCGATGTAACCATCGGACAGGAAGATCACCGGAGTCATGAAAGTGACGGCGATCCGGAAGGCTTCCTGAATGGCGTCAAAACAGTCGGCCGGGCTGGAGGCCGCCACAATCGGCAGCGGGGATTCGCCGTTGCGGCCGAACATGGACAGCATCAGGTCGGACTGTTCCGTCTTCGTGGGCAGGCCGGTGCTGGGACCACCCCGCTGCACGTTGATGATCACCATCGGCAGTTCGGTGATCATGCCCAGCCCCATGGCCTCGCCTTTCAGGCAGATGCCCGGGCCGCTGGACGCAGTGACGGCCAGCTCGCCGGCGAAAGCAGCCCCATCGCAGGCGGCCATGGCGGCGATTTCGTCTTCCGCCTGGAAAGTCCGCACGCCGAAGTTCTTCAGCTTGGACAGCTCATGCAGAATGTCGCTGGCCGGCGTGATGGGGTAGCCGGCGAAGAACAGGCCTTTGCCGCTGAGTTTGGCGACCGTGGCCAGCCCGAATGCCAGGGCTTCGTTGCCGGTGATTTTGCGGTAACGGCCGGGCTTCAGCTGGGCCGGAGCCACATGGTAATGGACGGTGAACGTCTCGGTGGAAAAGCCGTAATTCGACCCGGCCCGCATGGCCCGCAGGTTGGCTTCCGCCACGGAAGGGTTGCGGGCGAACTTCTGGTTCACCCATTCTTCGGTGGGTTTCGCATCCCGCTCGTACAGCCAGTACACCAGGCCCAGGGCGAAGAAGTTCCGGCAGCGGTCGGCTTCCCGCTGCGACAGGCCCAGCCCTTCCACGGCGTCCCGGGTCAGCCGGGTCATGGGCACCTTGTGGACGCGATAACCGGCCAGGGCGTCGTTGTCGTCCAGCGGGTTATGATCGTAGTTGGCTTTGCCGAGGTTGCCCTTGTCGAAGGCGTCCTCGTTGACGATCAGCGTTCCACCGCGTTTGAGGTCGGCCAGGTTGGTTTTCAGCGCCGCGGGGTTCATGGCGACCAGCGTGTCGACTTCATCGCCCGGGGTGTAGATGTCGCGGCTGGAAAAGCTGATCTGGAAACCACTGACGCCACTGAGCGAGCCGGCCGGAGCACGGATTTCAGCTGGAAAGTCGGGCAGAGTGCTGACGTCGTTGCCGAATGTCGCGGAGACATTCGTAAACTGGGTACCAGCCAGCTGCATGCCATCGCCGCTGTCGCCGCAGAAGCGGATAACAACGGTTTCCAGCTGCTCAACATCTTTACCATTGCTGCTATGCGGCGCGGCAACATCGGAAGAGGACATATCAGTCTCTGGTTCCTCTTAATTGTGCTCGGTCAGACAGCCAGACAGAGTGTGCAGGCCATGCGGACGGAAGCAGGCGGCGGAAGGCTCAGGAGACCCGGTGACAGGTCCGGCCTGATGAGGGTGATTTGAGGACCAGGCGGTCTGGTCAGTGTATCGAACGGGCGGATATTCCTGCTTGTTGACCGGCTGGGAGACTGTGGCCTGCCTCAGAAGGCACCGGCAGAAATCTCGTGTGACAGAAGCGGATTCAGGTGGTTGTTGCCATGAACCGGGGCCGGCAGCCGGCCGGTCATGACGGGTCAGGCTCCCTCCCTGTGCCGCGCAATTAACTGGGCGTGGGCGGCCTGGTTGTAGACAGCGGCGGGGTAGTGTTCCACCAGGAAGTGCGAGACGGTTTTGACGTCCACAATTCCCACCGGCTGCTGGCTGGCATCGACCACCGGCAGCCGCCGGTAACCGCCCTGGTCCATCCAGCGGATTGCGTTGAACAGCGTGTCCTGAGTGGACACCGTCTTCGGGTCGGATGTCATCACATCCCGCAGAGCGGTGTCGAGGCCGCGGCCACTGCCCAGCACGCCGAGCAGATCGCGCTCGGTAAAAATGCCGACCAGCCGTCCGTGCTCGCAGATCAGGGAGCACCCGTGGCTGGCATTTCGCATTTCGTCGGCGGCGGCGGCAACCGTATCATCCGGCTGGAGCGTGGGCCGGGTCGACAGCACCAGCTCGCCGACAGTTGTCGACAGCAGAATACTGCGGAGTTCCGGCTGATCGGCTGAGTCAACCATGCTGGTTATCCTCAAGCGGCATGATGCCTGCGAGTCTCGTCCGGCGGGGCCCGACCTGCCCTCCCGGCAGTCAGGCCAACCTTCTTCGAAGCCACATCTCTAACTCCATATTCTTACAGGACTCCCATGGGCTGGAAAGTCTCAACGGGTTGAAAACCACGATCGGCTGCTGATTGACACCCGCAAGTTTTTCCGTGCACAATTTCTGCTCTGCCGGTCCTATGCAGCACGCGACTCCATATTTCTGTCTGGAAAGCAAGGTTCTCCATGACTGTTCGACGGCCCGCTCCGCGATGTCAGACTGCGCGAATGGCAATTCAATCGGTGGTTCCAGGGGGGCTGCTGCTGTTGCTTCTGCTGGGATTCACCGGGGCGGCCATCTCCAGCGAACCAGCAGCAGGTGCCGGGGGATCTCCTGCCGAAGCAGAGGCGACTGCGGTTCCGGAGCGGGAGAAGTTTCCGCTGTACCTGCTGATCGGCCAGTCAAACATGGCCGGCCGGGGGAAGATGACCGAGGGGGACCGCAAAGCACCCGCCCGCGTGCTGAAGTTCACGAAGCAGGGAACCTGGGTGCCGGCGGCCGACCCGCTGCATTTCGACAAACCCCGGGTGGCGGGCGTGGGGCCGGGATCGGGGTTTGGTCCGGCGATGGCTGCAGCCAGTCCGCAGGTGACGATCGGACTCATCCCCTGTGCCGTGGGAGGCACACCACTGAACCGCTGGGAGAAAGGGGGCGACCTGTATGCTGCGGCGCTGCGGAGAGCAAAAGCCGGCATGGAGAGCGGTCAGCTGAAGGGGATTCTGTGGCACCAGGGGGAGTCAGACACGAGGAATCCGGAGTCGGTCGCCACCTACGGCGAGCGGCTGGCGGGGATGGTCCGCGACCTGCGGGAGGATCTGGGGGCGGGAGAAGTCCCGTTCGTCTGTGGCGAACTGGGACATTTCCTCGAGCAGTCGGACCGATATCCTCATGCGGCCGCAGTCAATGCGGCGCTGAGAGAAGCCGGGCGGAGTATTCCGCAGGCCAGTTGTGTCTCGGCGGAAGGGATCAGGGCGAAGAGCGACGGGGTTCACTTTGATGCCGCTTCGGCCCGGCTGTTCGGCCAGCGGTATGCCCGGGCCATGCTCGCCCTGCAGAAGAAGGCGGCTGCTCCGACCGAAGACGGGGCCGACTGACTGACCGTCTGGAAATGCACACGACATCCGTCATGGCTGACGGATGTCGTGGGGAAACGTGGTCATCGGCCAATGATCGCGGCCTGCTCCGGCCGGGAGGCCGGAGGTTGTTCAGCCGATTCCGTTGTCGCGGCGGAAGTCGATCTCCAGCGAGGGAATGCGGGCGGCTTCCTTCTCCCACAGCTTGCGGAGGGCGAAGTTCTCCGGGAAGGGAATTTCCAGCAGGGTGTGGATGTGCCGCCAGTACAGCACGGCCATCAGCCCTTCTTCGATGAAGCCGTCGTCGCTCGTCAGAGAGGGGTAGTCTTCCAGCAGGCTGGCGAATTTCTCCATGCCGGCTTCCAGCATCTCCTTTGATTCCAGCAGCCGTCCTTCGCGGAACAGCTTCTGACCTTCGAAGATTTCGCGGTGGGCGGCTTCCGTCTTGCCGCGGGATTCGGCATCAGACCGGGTTCGCCAGTACCGGTAGCTGACGATGTCCTGGTACCGGCTGGTCCAGGTCCGCTTGTCGCGCAGACTGACACTGTCCTTCTTTGCCAGTTCCCGCATGTCGGCTTCGCTGGCTTCCAGACGGACTCCACCGGCCGGTGTGTAGAAGATCTCCTGGCCGAAGCCGGGATCTCCGGTGCGGTACTGTTCGGTCCAGTCGCGGTAGGCTTCCGCCCAGGCCTGGCCGGTCCGTTCGCCGAACAGCCCTTCCCGCTGCAGGGCGTCGGCATAATCCATCTGAGCCCGTGCGGGATACTGCCGGAACACCATCCGCATCATGATGTGCTGCGCCTGAGACTCTTCCTTGTCGTTGGCGACATGGAACCAGTACTTGGAGGCCAGATAGTTGTCTTCGAACTCACTGGCGCCAAACCGGGAAATCTCCGGGTCGGGGCCGCCTTCAAAGAGCTTGGTGTTCGGGTCGGACTTGTAGAACCTGCGGAAGAACTGCCATTCGTCGGAGCGGCCGATCTTCTTGCCCAGCATGTTGCCCACATCCCAGTACAGTTCGGGGAACCGCTCGTTCCGCCGGGATCCCTGCATGGTGAACTTGGTGCCTTCCTTGACCCAGTAGTACCGGTCCTCGACCTGGTCCCATTCGGCCGAGACGTTGAAGGCCAGGTTCCACCCGTGGTACTGCCAGACTTTGAGGAAGTGCGGCTGCAGCTGGGTGATGGAATCCGTCGTGGCCTTCATCTGAAACCACTGCTTGGTTTCCTTCTGCTCCTGCAGCTGCATCCACAGGATGTTCGTGGCCACGCCTCGCAGACCCAGCAGCACCAGGTTCATGGTGGCACTGGACGGATCCACCTCGCCCAGGCTGGTTTCGCCCAGGTCGTGTTCCTGCCGCAGCCGGGCCAGGTACCCGCCAGAGCCTTCGCCGGAAGCGGCGGGCATGCCGAGAACGATGATCGGTACCAGCAGCACAATCATGCCGACCAGGTACACGACTTTACGGTTACGGGAGCTGAGTCGGTTCATTTCGCTTCGAGCTCGCGGAGTTTGAGGCTGAAGTAGCCCAGGAGAAGACATGGCAGCAGATAGCCGAACATCACAGCAAGTCCGGGGACAATCGCTGACTCGAAGTTCACATCGAATCCGTTGGCGATATACGGCGCCATGCGGAAGTGCCGGAAGTCAGGCACAATATGCTGCACAATCCACAGCAGGTCGAACATGCGGGCATCGACAAACTGAATGATTGAGGTGGAGACACCGGGCTCCATCGGCACCTGGGGGTTCATGTGGCGAATCAGCCGGATCCACGATTCGACCGGTCCACCGCCCGCCAGCACGTTGTTCAGGTTCTGAAAGACCATGCGGTCCATGAATTCGCGGAAACCCTGGCCGATGATCAGGAAGGTCAGCGTCAGCAGGGTGGCGACCGGCCCTTTGACGAAGCAGCTGGCTGTGACTCCCAGAGCCACCACCAGGATGGCCATCATCCAGATACCGAAGACCGCTTTGGCGTAACCCACATAGAAGGGGCGGTTCGCCATGCGGATGAACAGATCCGGCCGGGCCATGCCGAGGTACTGTCCCGGGTCAATCGCCCGGGCTTCCACATACAGGGTGCCGTCGGTGATCAGGTCGTCGAACAGGTCGACTTCTTTCGTGGTATTGGTTTCCTCGTCGTACATCGACAGCTTGCGGTCGATTTTGATCTCGTTCTGGCTGAATTCCTTCACCTGGAACGGTCGGTGCCGCACCCGCAGTTCGGTCTCGGGGTTGAAGAAGCTCAGCTCGCAGAGCAGGCCCCGCTCCATGTCTCCCTTGTGGGTACGGAAGGCTTCAAACCGCGACTCGAGGACCAGCCCTTCATCCGGGTTGTCACCGGGATAGACATCTTTGAACCGCCACAGGCCCCGTGCCCGGGTGGCGCCTTCCACATAGGAGCGGAACTCCCACATGTCGCCCACATTCACGCCGCGGCCGGGGTTTCCTTCGCGGTCGAGGAAGGCCAGGTCGCCGTAACGGGGAACCCGGGCGACCAGATCGGAAGGAGTCTGCCGCACGATCCAGAAGTAACCCACCACGCCCATGATGACGACGATGATGGAGCCGACCGCGGAGAACCCCAGGAAACGACCGAGGAAAATTTCATTCCGGCGGGCCGGTTTGGTCACCACGGTATGCAGCGAACGGGCACGGATATCTTCCGGAATGCCCCAGCAGGAAAGCAGCAGCACCACGGGAAGCGTCAGCCAGCCAATCACCCGCAGCACGAAACTGATGTAGACCCGGGCCTGTTCGTCGGGGCGTTCCCCGGTCCCGGAGAGGAACCAGCCGCCGAACATGAACAGCAGCGCGAACACGACGAAAATCAGGAGCGCCTTGCGACGGATGGCTTCCTTGAAGGTCAGCGAGGAAAGCGCGAACACCCTCCGCGGGGAGAGCCGGATCATATCGACCGCGAAATCCCGCACCTGCCCCAGAACGGCCGCCGGCCCTTTCAGGCCTCTGGCAACCAGAGAGGTGAACAGGGCGATCGCCAGCACGATTCCGGTGACAGAACCAAACAGAATCAGCCAGAAAATCACTGCCTGGCCGATGGGGTACGGTAGGGGATTGAAATTCATGGGAAGCGAAGCCTGGTCACACCCTCAGGTGATGATGAGAATCAGATTCTGATGAGACAGTCTCTGCGAGTAGAACTCTGATTGAACCCGCCCGCCACCGGAAACAGAACAGGCCGGCAGTCGGTGCCTGTCTGGAATGATCCGGCCGCACGGCAGAATTCACGGGTTGATCTCAGATCCGGAGACTGGCTGCCGCCGTGGCGACTGCTGGCCGGGAAGCCTCGTTGACTGTTTGACCGGTACACTGGTTGACCGGTAACCCGGTCCGGCATCAGCTTTCAGGAGTTGCCGCCGGTGCCGGAGCGGGAGTGCCGGCGGCACCGTCCTCTCCCGGCATGAAGCGGCGGCCAGGCCGGGCCCGGCTTTCATCCACCGTGCGGAGGAACAGATCCTCCAGGCTGGCTGTCGGGTGGCCCACTTTGAGCATCTTCGCGTTGTGCCGTTCCAGCACCTGCCGCACTTCAGCCAGGGCCTCGTCGTTCAGGCGGCTGGTGAGCAGCTGTGTTTCATCCTGCTCGCTGAGCAGTTCGTCGACCCGGCCCATCACCTTCAGTTCGCCGGCGTACAGAATGGCGATCCGGTCGCACACATCCTGCACATCGGCCAGCAGGTGAGAGCACATGACCACCGTCTTCCCCTGCTCCTTCAGGCGGATGATCATATCCTTCATTTCGCGGGTGCCGATGGGGTCGAGACCACTGGTCGGTTCGTCCAGCATCACCAGGTCGGGATCGTTGATCAGGGCCTGAGCCAGACCGATCCGGCGGGTCATTCCCTTGGAGTATTCTTTCAGCTGGCGGCGGCGGGCATGATCGAGACCGACCTGTTTAATCAGTTCGTCGGCCCGTTTGCGGCGTTCTTCGGCGGGCATTTTGAACAGCCGGCCGTAGAACTCGAGCGTTTCTTCCGCGTTCAGGAATCGATAGAGATACGATTCTTCCGGCAGATAGCCGATACGTTCGTTCTTATCGACGTCGGCCGCGGGCTTGCCGAGCACGCGGATTTCGCCGTCGGAAGGGAACAGCAGCCCCAGCAGCAGCTTGAGGGTGGTTGTCTTGCCGGAGCCGTTCGGCCCCAGCAGACCGAACACCTCGCCCTTTTTCACGTCGAGGCTCAGGGATTTGAGTGCCTGAACCTTGCGCCGCCCCCAGAAGTCCCGGTAAACCTTGCTGAGGTTGCGGATTTCGATCACGTTCTCGGTCTGCATCAGGATCCCTTAACCAATCCGGAAGACCACGTTCCGGGTTCTGCAGGCGACTGCATTCCGCTGGCCGGCCGTGTGACTGTCAGGAACAGCTCCGCTTCGTTCCGACGGGGGCCTCTGTGAGACCGGGCACCCGGAGAAGTCAGCTGATCAGCAGTTCCCGTCAGAAAGCCGGGCCGATGCGATGGATGTATTGTGTTCAACGGATGACGGACGGGGCGAACCGGATCGTGCCCCAGTCTGCTGTACGCAATGAAAATGCCAGGTGTGGGAAAATTCTCTGCCTCACCCGACTTAAACCCCTGCCCCGTTCCGCAGGCCACGGTGGACTGCCGACAGGAGGCACTGGTCCGGCCGTTCCGGTTCCGGCAGTCAATCCCCCTCGCCCGTTCTGCCCCGCGGATCAGACCATTCGCATGGTGAGAGAGCAGGCCCGGGCCAGCGGTCGACTGTCGGCTGCGGGCAGGCAACCCCTGTTCTGGACATTCATACCCGCGGCAGCGGAACAATCAAGCCTGTCGCGGAAACGATTGCAGCAACAGCATATTCGTCCCGCACCCCGGTCGCCAGCGGCGAACGCCGCAATGGCCGGAATGCGGCCGGATTCGTGGAGCGGAGTCCGTGGGGCCGGCACAACCGGATGGACTGGCTGCAGGGGAGTGCGGTCTGCCGGGGCGTGAAGCCGCAGGCAGGGCCGACAGGCGGAAGAGGCATGATCCGGTGATCAGGCAGGGCCGGCTGCGTCCCGGGGTGGACTCGGGAACCAGGTTTCCCCTGCTGGAGGCAGGCATCTGGCTGGTAATCAGCGGGGGGAGGTGGAGCTGCCGGGCGTTCTGGAGATGCCCAATCCGGGAGCTCCAGTATCGACCGTTGCTCCATGCGGACCGTTCTTTGAAGTCGCCGGTGCGTACACAGGGGACTGACAGCGGGAGAACTTCTCGAAGTGGTCGGTCACTCCCAGCAGAGTTTCGGAGGCCCCCAGCAGCAGATATCCATCGTGGCTCAGGGATTCAACCAGCCGGTCGAGCAGCCTGGTCCGGGTGGGGACATCGAAGTAGATCAGCACGTTGCG
>JAGQPV010000029.1 GCA_020426545.1 Planctomycetaceae bacterium | reverse complement strand
GGTGGGGAACCCCCGTCCCTGCACATCGACCAGCAGATTCCGGCCGCAGTCCGAGTAGAAGATAAAGTCCATCGATTTCAGCGAGGCATTCCGCAGCAGGGCCCGCCGGCGTTCATCCACGCAGATGTACGGGATCTGCCGGCCCCGCAGGAATTCCTCGAAGGCCAGGTCATAGTGATTGCTGCGAATACCCACAGGCCAGATTCTCCATCACAGAGAGCTGGTGCCGACAGGCTGCTGAGGGAGCCGGTGTTCCGGCCGCCAGTCAGCCCGCGGGCGGTGTGTGCGATTCCTCCGGGCCAGCTTCAGACAGCAACGCCTGCAGTCGCCCGGCCAGTTCTCCCGCCGGAATCGATTCCTGCGTTCTGCCAGCCAGATCTTTCAGCTGCCAGCAGCCCGCCGCAAACTCTTCTTCTCCCCCGATCACGGCAAACCGAAACCCCCTGCGGGAAGCGTACTGCATCTGTTTGCCCAGCTTCCGGCCATCCGGAAAGACTTCGGCCGCCAGACCGGCGGCCCGCAGTTCCCGCCCGAGCTTCAGGTATTCTCCCTGCCGCGCTGTATCGAAGACGGTAATCAGCACATCCGCCGGTGTGCTGGCTTCCGGAATCATGTCCAGTTCCTGCATGGCGGCCAGCAGCCGGTCCAGGCCAAGGCTGGCCCCTACTCCGGGCAGTGGCTGAGAGGTAAACAGGCCGGCCAGGTTATCGTACCGGCCTCCCGAGCAGACACTGCCGATCTCCGGCAGATCGTCGAGAAATGTCTCGTAGATCGTGCCTGTATAATAATCCAGTCCCCGGGCGATCGACAGATCCAGTCGAATGCGTTCCGTCGGAATGCCCGCGGTATGCGCGGCTGTCATCAGTTCCCGCAGCCGGGCGACTCCGTCTGTTCCGGTTTCATTGCCGGCCAGAAGTTCCTCCAGCCGGGCGAAGATGGATTCGGGAGTGCCTTCCATTCCCGCCAGATCCAGCAGGCGGCCGGCGCGGGTCTGCAGGGCTTCGTCGTCGCCCGCCATTTCCGCCAGCACGCGTTCCCGGCCAATTTTCCCGAGTTTGTCGAGTGCCCGCAGCATGTCCTGCGATCGGTCGGCCAGTTCCAGCTGCTCCAGCAGGCCGGTCAGTACTTTCCGGTGGCTGACACAGATGGTGAACCGCTCAAAACCCAGGCCGGCCATCAGGTCGTGGATCACCAGCAGGGTTTCGATATCGGCCAGGTTGGACTCGGTGCCGATCGTGTCGAAATCACACTGCATGAACTCGCGGTAACGGCCCTTCTGCGGTTTTTCCGCCCGCCACACGGTGCCCATGTGATACCGGCGGAAGGGAATGCCAATTTCCTGCAGGTGCTGGGCCGAGAACCGGGCGAAGGGAATCGTCAGGTCGAACCGCATGGCCACGTCGCGGTTGCCCTGATCGGTAAAGCGGAACAGCTGCTTCTCGGTCTCTCCTCCGCCCTTCCCCAGCAGGATTTCCGCCGCTTCGAGCGCCGGGGTTTCAATCGGGCTGAAACCATAGCTGCGATAGACCTGCCGGGCTGTCTCCAGCAGAAGTTCGCGGGCCATCATCTGGGCCGGGAGAATATCCCGAAAGCCCTTCAGGGTGTGTGGCCGTATCAGAGAGGTATTCACAGCGTTATCGTTTTCCGAAAGGGTTCGCCTGGATTCATGGTCTGCCGGTGCCCTGCCCGGGTGCCGGCCTGCATCCTGCGGCAGCGTGGTGTTCGCCGGGGTTTTCGCGGGGGGGCTGCCGTCCACGGCAGGTTACAGAGAGGCCAGCACAGGCAGAGCGGTGCCCCGGTCGGCACTGGTCTGCCGCAGTGGCGGCAGCAGGGCCTGCGCGTATTCCCAGATTTGCTCGGGCGATTCGAACAGTTTGTCGTAGCAGGCGTCGTTATCGTATTCGCAGTTGTCGGTGGTGTAGGTGCGGCAGATCATGGGCCGGTCCTGGTAGATGCCACAGCGGAAGTCTTCCTGAATATGCTTGCAGTCGGCGAAGACCATCAGGTACCAGGTGCCTTCATCCACAAAGACGGAAGCCCGCCCGTGCAGCAGGAACCAGCGGAGATAATCGAAATCCTGCCAGCTGTGCGGCTCGTCGATCGGGAAGGCGAAGTAACGGCAGCAGCGGGCCGTGCAGTGATCGCACAGGACCTCTCCTGCTTTGAGGTCGGCCCGGCGAACCAGTGTACTGGATGACATCAGACGGTCTCCTTCCGACATTCCTGGCAGTTTGAAGGTCCCACGCGAAAGGTCTCCTGCGGTCGCGGCAGCAGTCCCCCGGCACCACAGCGGGTGGCTGGCAGGGTGAATCTTAGCCGTACCTCCCGCTGATTTCACACCTGCCACAATCTTCCTGCCTGGTCGCTGGCGAAAATCCGGCAGAATCGGTTCCAGCAGGCTTAATCCGGACAGACAGCCCCTGCCCGGCCGCGGTTCACCCGGCCCGGCTGTAACGGCTGCGGCGAGGGCGCCGGATAGGGGGAATGGTTGAACGGCCAGGTGCTTCCCGCAGCGGAAACTGCTTGACCGGGCCGATTCGGCGGACCTAAGATAGAGCAGGGAACCGGGAAGAAATTCTTCCTGTTCCCGCTCCCGTCTCCGGCCAGCTGCCCGGCAGGATGGTTCTCAAGGCAGTGTGCGACCCGATCTCGCCCTCTGTCTCGAACTCCTGCCTGATTGACAGGAATGTTCATCCGTCGGCAGCGGGTGCGGCCACCATGCGGTGCTGTTGTTCATCGCCTGATTTTCTCTGACTCGATCAGCTGCAGACAGGACGAATGCCCGATGCATGTCCTCGGTAAAGTACTTCTGGGTTTGTGCATTCTTGGTGCGGTGGGGGCCGTTGGGCTGACCGCCAAGCTGGTGAATGTGCGGAACAGCTGGACGAAGCGCGTGGCGGAACTGAAGCAGGAGAACGAGAAAACAGCGGATGAGCTGCGCAGGCAGCGGATCGAGCTGAAGAGTCTCCGCAACCAGCTGGCCCGCGAGGAGCTGGGCTGGGGCAAATCCTGGAGCCAGGCGAATGTCAGCCGTCAGGCCGACGGGACGCTGATTGTCGATGGTGTCGGCCGTCGGCAGGGGCTTGGCCTGCCCGAAGGACCGAACAGCCCGGTGGTGCATGCCTTTCAGCCTGCTCCCGGTGGCGGGATGGCGTATGTCGGTCCGTTTCAGGCCACGACCGTCGAAGAAAACCGTGCTGCCCTCAGGCCCGCCTGGAAGGTTCGCCCCGGCGAAGCGGACAGCTGGACCAGCGGCCCGGACTGGCGGCTGCGAACCCAGGTTCCCGCCGGGTTCCTCAACCGGTTTCATGATCTGCAGAGCCAGCTGGTGAATGTCGATCAGCGGCTGGCCAACGAGCAGTCCCGCCTGGAAGATCAGAAGAACTCCCTGGCCGATGCGAACAACGTGCTCGCCGTTCGGCTGGAAGAGCTGGAAGGCGATCCTGACGCTCCCGAGGGAGTTCCCGCAGAGTTCAGCGATGGCCTGCTGGCCGTGCTGGAGCGGGTTCAGAACGAGCGCAGCGCCGGTCTGGAGGAAGTGGATGCCCTGCGTCACAAGGTGCATCAGACCAACGAACGGCTGAATGCCGTCCTGCAGGAGAACCTGCAGCTGGCCCGCCAGCTGACAGAGAAGACAGAGGAACCAGCGGCCACCGCCGCCGCTCCAGCCGATTCCTCCTCCCGCTGAGCCGGTGGGAAACGCGGTCCGCCGCCGCGCCTGTCTTACGGTCGGACTGCTGGTCTGATTCCGCCTGCGGTCCGGCGCGGCAGCTGCTATAATACCGGGCGATGTGCGCCCGTCCCTGGAATGGTTCCTGTCCGAAACCCGCTGTGGCGACCGTCTCGCCTGGCCTGGGTGGTGATGGCACCGGGGGCATGGGCCATCATGATGAGCCCCGGTACGGGTATCCGGCTGGCGGGCTCTCACCTGATACGGTCTTGAAGCCGGGGTGATTCCGCGGACCCGAAGCAGCCATGCAGGCCTTTGATCATGGATACGACGACATCCTGCGAACCGATCTGTTCACCAGCCGGGGCTGTGCGGACTGAGACACCGCGGGCTGAGACAGGCCCCTCTGCGACATGGCCGGCGGGCACAATTTCGGCAAACACAATGCCGCCGCAGAGATTGCCCGCAGCGGCAGGGCGGACTTTGTCTGCAGGGATTCGAACGGCGATTGCCCCGGTAATGGCTGCGGTGGCCTGTCTGCTGTTTCTGGCCGGTTGCGGTGGCGACAAAGAGGACACGGCTGTAACAGAGGGCGACAGCCGGGTTCCCGTCGACAGCCGGCCGCAGTCGGAGGATCCGACCAGTATTCCCCTGCCGAAGTACGCCACCGCGTCCGTGCGGGTCTATACCACACCGCCCGGCTTTCAGGTGCTGGTGGACGGACACCTGGTGCTGTCCGATCAGGGAGAGCCGGTGGTGACTCCCTGTGCCGTGCAGGTTTCCCGTGGTTCGCATAATTTCGTGGTGGCCCGGGCTGGCTACAGCGATGACGGACGGCTGCTGACCATCGAACAGGACTCGGAAATCGAGCTGTCGCCGGTCGAAGATTCGAGCAACGGGCAGTACAGCATTCTCAGCGCTCCGTGGTTCCGGCTGCCGGTGGGAGAACCGGTCTCACTGGATAACTTGAATTCACCGGGGAAGGAACTGGATCCCTATGTGACCGCCGACGGGCTGTCGATGTTTTTTGCCGGAGACCGTGCCGGTGGCCGGGGAATTTATGTGGCCACGCGGCCTTCGGTCTGGCATCCGTTCGATCCCCCGGAACTGATTCAGATGACCCGCGGCCCGGATGTGCCCGCCACACCCAGCATGACGGCCGACGCGCTGACCGTGATGTACGCCATTCCGGAACAGGCCCGCGTCTGGTCGGTGACCCGGTCCGGTCCGCTCAGCCCGTTCGATGACCGCACGGCCGTCCGGTACAGTGCCCGCACTTCCAGCCGCTGGCTTTCCGCACAGATTCTGCCCGACGCAAAACGGCTGTACTGGGTGGAGCAGGAACAGTCGGCTGGCGGGAGTTCCTCCGGTGAACAATCAGAACTCCGTGGCATGGCGGCTGTCCGGCGGGAAGTGGCCAGCCGCTTTGGTGAGAACATCGAATACCCGCTGCCGGGACTGCACCCCTGCCTCTCCCGCGATGGACTCCGGCAGTATGCCTTCGACGGGAAAGTGCTGAGCCGGGCCCGCCGTGCCTCGGTGACGGACCGCTTCTCCCGGCTGGAAGTTGTCGCCAGCCTGGAACTGCCCGGTTACGTGACTGCTGCGGATCGCCGGCAGTGGTGGGTACTGGAGAACGAGCAATGGCTGTTCTACTGCGATGACCCGCACAGCGAAGATCCGAATCTGTGGGCGGTGCGGCTGTTCGAGCAGCCGGCCTGGGGCTTCCGTCCGACGGGCAAGGTCATTCCGCCCAAACCCAGAGTCATCGCCAGCACCACGTCCGAAACCAGCCCGAATGACCCGGCACCCATTCCCCCGCAGAAGCAGGTCGACCCCCGCACCCTGCCCCTGCCCTACGTCGCCTTCCGTGAGGAATTTCAGCAGCTGATCGCCGCCCGCAATTACAGCGGCGCGGAGGAGAGTCTGCAGAAGATGGAGGCCAGCTCCGCCGCCGAACCCGTTCGCGAACTGCTCAAGTGGGATCGGGAAGATCTCACTCAGCTGCAGCTCGTGCTGGAAGATGCAGCCCGCGGGGCCGCCAGTCTCAAAGCGAATGAGACCGTGCGGATCGGCAATGCGCGGCTGTCGTTTGTGAAGTTTGCCGACGGCAAGCTGTTCGCGAAGGCGAAAACAAAAGATATCGTGCGACCGTTGAACGAGCTGGATACCTCCAGCCTGGTTGACCTGGCCGAGCGGGTCGTGCAGCAGAGCGACCCGCAGGCGGGGTTACGCCTCGGGACGTTTCTGCATTACGAGCCGGAAGGCGGAGAACGGGCTTCCCTGGTCTGGCTGGAGCGGGCCGGTGGCGCGGGGACGCGGTTCCGACAGCGCCTGCTGGACCGGCAGCTGCAGCTGGCACGGCAGGAGTTCGACCGCAATAACCGGGGAGCCGGTCTGGCCCGCCTGCGGAAACTGATGAAAGACGCCCCCGACTCGGCCGCGGCGGTGACGGCCCGGGAACTGGCCGAGAACCTGTACACCCAGATCGAATGGGATCGTCGGGGATCCCGGAAATGGGGCACTCCGCAGCCGGGTACCTGGGCAGCCAGCCAGGACCGGGCGGACGGCAGTGTGCTGGTTTCGCCGGAGAAATTCGAGAACTTTGAACTCACACTCGAATGGAAGGCCGAGGGACAGACGGGACAGGGGGGCGTCTTTTTCCGCTGGTCGGGGAATGGAAGTCCCGCCGACAACGCGTTCAAACTGCAGCTGGCCAACGATGCCGGCATTCCGGCGGACCGCTTCACCACGGGGGCGCTGTTTCAGGTGGAAGGGCCCAGCCGGAACGCGGCCAGGCCGGCCGGCGAGTGGAATACGCTCCGGCTGCAGGTCATGGGCGAGGCCGTCACAGCGGAGATCAACGGACAGCAGGTGCTCAAAACCACCGCCTCCGACGCGAACATTCCCCTGAAGGGGCATGTGGCCCTGGATGGCGGGATCGGCGGGATCACCTACCGACGGGTTCTGCTGATCGATCTGCCTGCCGCGTCCGCCGGCTCGTCGGCTGCTCCGGCCATGAAGTCGGAATGAGGCCGGTCGGGTGTGATCCTGCCGCCCGGATGTCATTCTGCCGGTCCGGTGCTGCTGCCTGCCGTTCGGCATCTGCTGCGCCTTCTCTGACTGCCATCCGGCGGGCAGGCCGCATAACCGTCAGACTCCGCCGGCTCTCACCGCATTACCCGGCCGGCCGTTCGGGTCGGGTTCAGGTTGACGGCTTGATCCTCCGATAGATTCAGCAGGAGTGCTGCGCCCATTCCGCGGGCACGGGAACTGCCTGCGCCAGACTCTGGATGCGGTTCCCGCCTCTTCTGCTTTCTGCAGCGAGAAGCACCCGGGCATCCCGTCTGCTGACGGACGGATGCGGCACGAATCGCGAACAGGGTTCACGCATGGGATCGATCACAACCGGTGTCGGCCTCGCAAGCGGCATCGACATCGAGAACATCGTCAACCAGATGATCTCTCTGCAGCGCCGCTCGGCCGTGCAGATGGAAAGTCGCGTGCAGAGCCTGCAGTCTCAGCAGTCCGGTCTGGCCGGACTGGAAGGCACTGTGCTCTCGCTGTCGACCACGATTACCCGGCTGGAGCAGAGCACGACTTTCGCCTCTTACACGACCAGTGTGTCCGACAGCACACAGATGTCGGTGACGGCGTCTTCCTCCGCGGAACCCGGCAGCTACGACCTGCAGACCATTCAGGCTTCGCAGACACACCAGCTGCTGTCGAAAGGTTATGCCACCGCCGACCAGCAGCCCGTCGGTCCCGGCACGCTGGTCGTCTCCAGCGGAGGATTTCTCGATCCACCCACGCCGCTCGACTCACTGAATTCCGGTGCCGGCGTACGTCGCGGAACCATCCGGGTGACGGATCGCTCCGGAAGTTCCGCCGACATCGACCTGTCGAAAGCCTACTCCGTGGCCGATGTGGTCGACTCCATCAACGCGGTCGAGGGGATTTCTGTCACCGCGCGGGCTGATGGCGACCGCCTGGTGCTGGAGGACTCCAGCGGGAGTACGTCGAGCAATCTGATCGTGGCCGACCTGGGAGGCGGTAAGGCCGCGACCGATCTGGGAATTGCCGGTTCCGTCGCGGCCACCACGTTGACGGGCAGCTCCATCTACTCGGTGACCGACGAATTCACTCTCGGCCAGATCAACGATGGCAATGGCCTCCGGCGGATTGATTCCGCAGCCGATCTGAAGATCACGCTGACGGATGATTCGACTCTGGAAGTCAATCTGGACGATGCGGTCACGCTCGCCGATGTGGCCCGGCTGATCAACGATCACGAGGACAACGGCGGACGCGTCTCCGCCACGGTGACCGACGGGCGGATTGAGCTGGAAGATCTCAGCGGCGGGGGCGGTTCCAGTCCACTCATGGTGGAAGATATCAATTCCGCGTCAGTCGTCCGCCAGCTGGGTCTGGATGCGACGGCCGCGGGAACCACACTGACCGGCAACCGGCTGGCTGCCGGCATGAATACGGTGCTGCTGCGAAATTTGAACGGCGGCAGCGGAATCGAGATCCCCGGTTCGATTGAACTGACCAGCCGCAGCGGCCTGACAGCCACGATCGACCTGAGTACGGCGGAGACACTGAACGATGTGCTGTCCGCCATTACGACCGCACAGACCGGCGGGGGAGCCAGCCTGCAGCTGACCGCCCGGGTGAATGATGCCGGCACGGGCATTGTGATCGAGGATGGTTCCGGTGGCGGTGGGAACCTGATCGTCGCCGATACCGGCGGTGGAACGGTCGCTGCCGACCTGGGTATTACGGTCGATGCGGCTCAGAGTTCGGTCGATTCGGGCAGCCTCAAACTGCGTCGTATCAATGAAGCCACCAGTCTGACGGGTTATCCGCCGGATGGCGGAGCATTCGAATCCGGCAGCATTGTGATTCGCGATTCGGCCGGGAACGAGGCCACAATCACCCTCAGCAGTGCCGTCAAGACGATTGGAGATGTGCTGCAGCGGATCAACGCGTCCAGCGATATTCAGGTGACGGCCGCATTGAACGAAACCGGCGATGGCTTCGTACTGATTGATGAGGCCGGTGGTGCCGGGACGCTGGAAGTCGAGGAACTGGGTGGTACGGTCGCGGCCGATCTGCGACTGCTGGGTGACTCGGTTGTGGGCAGCAGCGGGAAACAGGAGATCTCCAGCAGGCTGGCTGCGGTGATCGAAGTTGATGCGGACGACACGTTGAATGATGTCGTGGAAAAGCTGAATGCTTCCGCGTCCTTCCTGACGGCCAAGGTTATCGACGACGGATCGGCTTTCAGTTCGAAGCGGATCGATCTGCGGGCCGCCAGCTCGGGTTATGGCGCCCGGCTGAGTATCGACGATTCGGGCCTCAATATGGGGCTGTCCACCGTCACCGAGGGACAGGACGCCCTGCTGCGGAACGGACTGTCGGCCGCCAGCGGATTTCTGATTGCTTCGGGAGACAACACGTTCGAGGGAATTGCCGACGGGCTGACGGTGACCGTCAAGGCCGCCGGCACCAGCGCCGCAAAGGTGACTGTCGCTCACGATACCAGCAGGATCGAAACGGCCCTGCAGTCGTTTGTGGACGGGTACAACCAGCTGGTATCGACCGCCGACCAGCTGACGCAGTTCAACCTGGAGAGCAACACCAAAGGCGTGCTGCAGGGCAGCGGCGTGGTGCTGCGGATGTTTACCCGGCTGGATTCACTGATCAACGGCCGGCGGGAGGTCGATGGCCCGTGGCGATCGATGTCGCAGCTGGGCATTCGAATCAGCACGGGGGGCAAGCTGGCTTTTGACAAGGACCGGCTGTCGGAGGTACTGCAGCAGGATCCGGATGCGGTGAAGGATTTCTTTCTGACGAAGGATACCGGGTTCGCTGCGATTGCGCGGCAGACGGTCGATGGATTCACCGACAGCTTTACCGGCTCTCTGACTCTGCAGAAGAACTCGCTGCAGACATCCATCGATTCGCTCACCACCCGGATCGACCAGCTGGATTCCATTCTGGAAGTCCGCCGGGAACGGCTGCTGCTGGAATTCATTCAGATGGAAAACGCGATTTCGGCGCTCAACTCGCAGCAGTCGGCTATCAGCGGGATTTCGCTGGTGAGCGGCGGCAACAGTAAATCCTGAGAGCGAACCCGGGCCGGCTGATCGCTCCCGATTTGAAGCAGACAGCAGAACGAATAATTCACGATAGAGACAACTGCCCGCGAAATGCAGCGAACAGCGGGCAGTCCATGGTTTGACGGATCGTCGGCAGCACAGTTTACCGGCCTGCTGCAGGAAGCATCACAGGGCGAATACAGGCGAACCAGACAGACAGCGACCAGAGGAGCTCCACGTTGAACCGCACCGGGCAGTATCTTGAAACGCAGGTCATGACGGCCACTCCTCAGCAACTGTATCTGATGGTGCTGGACGGAGCGGTTCGGCACTCCAGACAGGCGCTGGACGCTCTGGAACAGAATCGCCGCGAGGACGCATTCCATGCTCTGTCCAGCGCCCGCGATTTTGTGACAGAGCTGATGAGCGGGCTGCGGCCCGAACATGCTCCTGAAGTCACCGGGCAGCTGCAGAGCATGTTCGCTTCCATCTGCTATCAGCTGCTGCAGGCCGATATCCACCAGGATGCCGAGCGGGTCAGCAGGGTGATTGACGCCCTGACCACGCACCGTGAAGCCTGGCTGGAAGTGATGGCCGCTGTCTCATCCGGTGAGGCAGCGGGCTCCGCGGCCGACACGGAAACACCCGCCGGTGGCAAACCGGCCGGCAGCCTGCTTTCCGGAGAGGTCCACCCCGGTGGAGTCGCTGGCGGACCCGCAGGACCAGCCGGCCCCACCTTTGCCCGCGCGGTGCAGCGCCCGGGGACTCGCAGCTGGACGGCTTGATCTCTGCGGGAGGGCTCATTCTCTCCTTTCCTGTTTTCGATCTCTCTCACAACAGTCTGTTGATCCCCCTGTTCTCTGCAGGAATGGTTCGTCTGCTTCCGGCGGGTTCCCGGTGTTCCGGGCTCGCCGCTGCGGCAGGCAGAACCTGGATCCGGATGTCCTGGCATGGAGCGGGCAGCCTCAGCTGCCGGGCTCGCCAGTGAATCTCTGCAGATTTTCTGATTTCTGCAAAATTTCCTGCATGTTGCCTGCGGTAAACATGACGCAAACCCCTTGGCATCCATGGGGTTGTGGCTTGTGCTGTGTGGTGGAACCGCATCACGGCAAATACCTGCCAGGAATCTCTCGACCGCTGCTTGACCGGCGATTCCCGTGACATAGGTTTCTTGTGCCGACGGAAGATTTCTCACTGCTGACACGACAGAAGTGCTGGAGTGAATGTCTTTCGGCAATCCACAGCTCAGCTGTGACACCGCGAGCACAACCCGGAGGGGGATGGCTGCGGAGACGGCCGCCCGGATTTCTTTCAGGAAACGCGGGCGATGAAACCGGGGTCAGACCTCGCGCAGCGGGGTTAACAGGGTACTGGAGCGTTCTTCAGCGCGGGTTCGATAGTCGAAGCCGCAGAACGAACTCCAGAACATTGCTTCTACCAGTCAGTCTGGCAGAAGCAGGTGCTTCAGAAAGAGAGAGCAACCATGCAGAACATCACCAACAGCATCAAGCAGTTCCTGACATCAGAAGACGGCCCGACAGCCGTCGAGTATGCCGTCATGCTGGCTCTGATCGTCATCGTCTGCCTGACCGCCATCGGTACCATCGGTACCAACGCCAACACGAAGTTCGAAGCCGTTGGCACAGCGCTGAGCTGATTCAACGGGCGGCCTGCAGCTGGCCTGTTGAGGCTTGTGTCATGGGAATGCTTCTGTGGCGGACTTCGCCCCGGAAGCAGACCCGCACAGTTTCCTCGGCAGTGTCCTCTGGCCGCCTTCAGGAACCGGTTTCCGGCTCAGCCGTCCGGTCGGGTGCATCGCACCCGATCGGGCGGTTCGCCTGATTCCAGGACTGCCGTCCGGGATGTTCCGTACCCGCCGGGCTGCAGCTGCACACACCCGGGTTCAGGTCCTGCCGCTCGTCCGGCGACCTGTATGGTGTCTGCAGCTGTTTCCCGTCAGCACGATTTCCGAATCTGGCGGACCGCTTTCTTCTGCTTCAGGGCACTGGAGCTGCGGACGGAGTCGCTGCCGTGCGTTTCTCACTGCGAAACCCCTTATCCGAGCACCCCCAGCCATGTATCCGTTCTGGGTTGAATTTCCCGTACATTGCGTCCTGCAGTTCTCGGTATTTGCCACGGTCATGCTGATCTGGCTGACGGGCCGCACTGTGTGACGCATGCTTCTCCTGCAGCCCGGCCTGTGCCGGCTGCCCGGGAGAACCTCTGACCGGCGGGCGATCTCCGTGGAGTTCGAGATCCTTTTCGAGCAGCCACGTGGTCCCTCCTTCCGGCCCGGAGCGACGTGCTGCGAACTGAGAAACCCGGCTGAATCAGTCGCGGGTTTCGGTGGACGGTCATCCAAACAACAAGCCCGGCGGGGTCTCACGTCGCCAGGGAACATTCTTATCAGCCTGCAGGCCAGGCGGTTGTGCTCGCTCCCGCGACATGGCCTGCTCCTGCGGGGAAGGAACAGGTGAAATGGACTGGCAGACGTTTCTGATCGAAAACTGGGAAGTCAGGCTGGTGTGCCTGGTACTGATCGTGGCCGCCTGGATCGATGGCCGCGAGCTGCGTGTTCCCAACTGGATTACGTTTCCCATGGTGCTGAGCGGCATCGTGTGGAATACGATCGATGCCGGCTGGGGCGGGCTGGGAATGGCACTGTCCGGAATGGTCGTGGGGCTGCTGTGTCTGCTGCCGCTGTACGCGGTGGGCGGCATGGGAGCAGGCGACGTGAAACTGATGGCCGGCGTGGGTGCCTGGCTGGGTGTCACCGTCACCTTCTACGCCTTCTGCGTTTCCACAGTGGTGGGTGCCATCATGGCCGTGCTGATGGTGCTGTACCGCGGTGCCTTCCGCAAGCACTACAAGAATCTGCTGCTGATCCTCAGCGAGTGGATGACCATTAAAGACCCGCGGGAACTCTCCCGGATTGCCGCTGAGCGCAAGCCGCAGATGTTCCTGCTGCCCTACGGAATTCCGATCTGTATCGGTTCGATTGGCTACTTCCTGTTCGCCGGCATGGTCTAGTGCCTGCCGCGGGGCGGCTGAGGCCACCCGCACTTCGGGACAGAGACGCGGGCAGGCCGGAACCGGGATTTCGCACGCAGCCAGCCTGGTTGCGTGCGTTCCGTTCGGGAACCGGCACTGCACACGAACTCTTCGGTCCGGCGAACTGCCGGAGCGGATCACGGCCTTCAGTTCTCTGCTGTCAGAATTCAGTGACTGAAAATCGTGACGGTTCCAGCGGGGCCACAGCGGCCAATTTCGCCGGAGGTCAGGTCCCGGGGTGACAGGAGACTGAGCCGGCAGAATCTGCCGCACGCGGCCGGCGCCGCACAATCGAAACACCTGTTGCGACCAAACCAGTCGGTACAGTCGCTATAAGTTGAAGCATTTCACATCCGCCTGCCGATGAACCGAAGCAGAAAGCTGCGCCATGTGCAGCTGACGGCTGACAGAACGTCCCAGGACGGAAGAACATCTGAACCGCACCACAGCTGGTGTGAAGGTGGCTTCCATGAAGATGAAGTCGGTAGTTCTGCTGGCTGTTGCAGCCGGGTGCGGCCTTGTGGCCATGCTGGGTGTGCAGCAGGCTCTGTCTGGTCGGGAAGCATCGCCTCAGGAAACTGGCGATGTGCTGGTGGCACTGACGGATGTGCCTCCTGGTGTGCCTCTCGATGAAACCAATGTGAAATTCCGCCAGTGGCCCAAAGAACAGATTCCGGCAGGTGCAGTCACCACGCTGGAAGAATACGAAGCCTGCGCTTTGCGGGTGCGGGCCTATGCCGGTGAAATTATTCTGAAAGCCAAGCTGGGCGAACCAGGGGTTTTCGGAGCGGCGTCTGAGATTCCGACAGGAATGCGGGTCGTGACTGTGTCTGTCGATCTGACCATGATTGCCAGCGGGATGATCCGTCCGGGAGACCGGGTGGATGTGGTGGTGAGCTACCGCTCACGGGCCGGAGACAGTCGTGGAGCGGTATCCCGCACGCAGACGGTTCTGGAATACATCAAAGTGTTTGCGACTGACAACGTACGGGACATGAGCGGCCAGGAGAACGGCTCGATTGCCGCGAAGAACATTTCGCTGCTGGCCACTCCGGAACAGGCCAACCTGCTCAAACTGGCCGAAAACATGGGGAAACTGCATCTGACACTGCGATCCCGCACGGACGACCAGCCATCTCAGGTGGCAGCCATCGACGAACGGATTTTCGCGGAGGCAGAGGCCAGCATGGGCGAAGACAACGGGCTGCTGGAGAAGGAGATTGCCGCCAAGTCGACGGCTCTGGGTGTTGTGGAGCCGAAGGAAGAACGTTCCATTCGGGACCTGCTGATGGAATCTTCCGGTTCAGCGCCGGCAGCCGATCCAGCGGTCGCGGTGAACGAGCCCGTCGAACTGGAGGCAGGGGAAATCGTGGAGGAAGTTCCCGAGGTTCCCACCTGGAAGATTACGATTTATGCAGGCGACGAAGTGCAGGAAAAGGATATCGAAATCCCCGCATCGATGCTGCCGAAGCCGGAAGTCCAGCTGACTCCCGACGTGCCCGCCGGCCTGTTTGAAGAGACAGGCACCTCGCGGGCTGCAGGCCAGCCTCCGCGGTGGCAGAAGTTGCTTTCGACATTCTTTACCGGTGCCTGAGCGACTGCAGCAGTGGCATCTGCCGGCACTGGCTGGCAGATGCCCGATACGGATGACAGACGCCGAAGGAATAGAACGGCCGCAGTTTCCTGCTGCGGACGTCTACACGGAACAGTGAGGTGCAGGGATGCATTCACGCCGAAATCCGCAGTGGCTGTACGCCGCTGTCTTAGCCGGACTGCTGCTGACCGCTTCGCGGCCCGGCCGCGCCGTGGCACAGCCTCCCCTGCCGATGGGAATACCGCCCGTACCCGCGGGAGTTCTTCCTCTGCCGGGTGGTGGTCCTGCCGCTCCGGGAGTGACCCTGCCGCAGCCACAGCCTGGAAATGGCGGCAGCGGGCAGACCTCCGGACGTCCGTCGGGTGGAACCCCCGGAATCGGCCCCAGCCGCGTCTCAGCCCCCGGTCCGGTGAATCAGGCTCCAGCAGCCGACTACGATACCGACCAGGCAGCGCAGTCGGAATCGATCGTTCAGATCAGTGGCCGGCGGATGCGGGTCCAGATCGTGGAGCGGTTCGCCCGCGTCCTGCAGATGCAGAACAAAATCCTCCGGGTCGACGGGTTCGATCCGGAAGTGATCAGCATCTCCACGATCGATCGCCGTCCCGATCAGGTCCGGGCTCATGCCATCAAGCCCGGCGTCACCACGATTATTCTGGTGGATGAGTTCGGCAGTGTGCACGAAGTCGAGGTCTTTGTGACCGGCGATGTGCGGCACCTGCAGGCCTACATCGATCGGTTCTTCCCCCGCGCCAGCGTGCGGGCGGTGGCCGTGCGGGACAGCGTCGTCCTCCGAGGGTATGTCACACAGCCGGAGCACATTACGGAGCTGGTGGAAATTGCCGAGCAGTTCTACCCCCGTGTACTGAATCAGATGAAGGTCGGCGGCGTTCAGCAGGTCAAGCTGAAGGTCCGCGTGATGGAAGCCCAGCGGTCGAAGATCCGTCAGCTCGGCCTGAATTTCCTGTACAACAATGAAACCAGCTGGCTGAGCAGCACGCCCGGTACGCTGACTCCGCTGAATACACTGACTGCCGCCGCCGGTTCCGCCCCGACTCTGGGCGTGCTGGGCTCTTCGCTCAGCGATCCCTCGGTGGCCTTCGGCGTGGTGAACGACAACAGCCTCTTTCAGGGGTTCCTCGAAGCGCTGAAAACCGAGGGACTGCTGAAAATCAAAGCCGAGCCGGAACTGGTCACCACCAATGGCCGGCCGGCGACATTGCTCAACGGTGGCGAATTTCCGATTCTCGTTCCGCAGAGTCTGGGCACGGTCACCGTGGAATGGCGGGAGTTTGGTGTCCGTCTCGAAGCGGTGCCGATCATCCTGGGCGGAGGCAGGCTGCGGCTGGAAGTTCAGCCGGAAGTTTCCGAACGGGATTTCGCCAATGCGGTCGATATCAACGGCACCCGGGTGCCCGGCCTGACGACACGGCGGGTCAATACCCAGGTGGAAATGAAGTTCGGTCAGACACTCATGATCGCCGGTTTGATTTCCTCGCGGGAAACCGCGGATTCCAAGAAGATTCCCTTCCTGGGAGAACTGCCGTGGCTGGGGGCGGCTTTCCGTCGCACCAGCTATGACGAAGTGGAAACCGAACTGGTGATTATGGTGACACCGGAACTCGTCGCTCCGCTGCAGTACGGGCAGGTGCCCGAAGGTGGCCCCGGCCAGTACAGTGCAACACCGACCGACCGGGAACTGTACCGCGATGGTTTCCTCGAAGTCCCCAACTACGGCGACGAATGCCAGGACTGCGGTCCCAATGGCGGGACGGACGGTTATCCCGGTGGACCGGGAGCCGGCTCTCCTTCGCATCTGCATCGGGTCATGCCTTCGGCTCCCGCACCATTGCCGACTTCATCCCGGTTCGCACCGGATCGGCTGCTTCCTCCCGGAGGAGCCTCTTCCCCGGCTGTCGAAGGCTCGGCGGATGCACCTCCCCCACCCCGCGGGCCGGAGGATTCGGATGACCTGAAACGGACCACTGCTCCGGCAGACGATCCGTTCCAGTCCTCAACCGGTGAGAAACCTGCCGGCGGCAAACCCTTCCCGCGCACCACTTCCCGGTTCATGCGTCCCGGCAGCGATGACTTTGGCGGGCCCAGCCCGTTCAACCGCTCTCCCTTCCGGCCCTCCGGATCCTCGGCGAGCCTGTACTCTCAGACAAAGTCAGCTGACGACGACGTTCCACCGTGGAGTACAGAGACCCCGCCGTCCGACAGTGAAGAGACAAAGCTGATTGAGCCCGGCTCCGGGCTGATTGCTCCGGCTTCCGCGGAGAAATCGGGACCTCCCGTCTCACGGGCACGGTTTAAACTTCGCTGAGTACCGGATCACACAAATCAGGCTCGAGCCATTTCGCCCGACAATGCGGAAGGCTCCCGCCGAATGTCCAGTGTCCTGCAGTCGGGTGCTGCCCCGGCAGACTCCCAGTCTGATTGACCATTCAGTCAGAGCCTCGTATCCCACGCTGCACAGACGCCGTCGCCCGCAGCGGCACCTTCACCGGCTGCATACAGTCGGAAGACAACCCGCCGCTGCCCGAATGGATTCCACGAGACAGGTCCAGAAGCCATGAAGAACGTTGTCCGTCTGGCGATCGTTGATCCGGTCGACACAACGCGCGGATCACTGAAGAATCTGCTGCTTGGCATCGATACCGTCTGGCTCGAAGCAGAGTGCTCCCGCTACGAGTTTTTCAGCGATGTGGTCGGGCAGACAAAACCCGACATCGCGCTGGTCTCGCTCGATGCCGATGCGGCCCGCGGCCTGGCCCTGGTGGCCCGGCTGACACAGGAAGCACCGGGCTGCTCCGTGCTGGTCATCAGCAGTTCTCAGGAAGGTAGCCTGATTCTGCAGGCCATGCGGAACGGGGCACGCGAGTTCCTCAGCTTCCCGCTGAGACTCGACGATTTCCTCGCCGCTCTGGATCGGATCGAATCCTCACAGGGCGGACGCAGTGGCGGCGGGCAGGTGCGTTCCAGCCAGGTGATCACCGTGGCGGGTGTGGGTGGCGGAGTGGGCTGCACTTCACTGGCCATCAACCTGGCCTGCAGTCTGGCAGCCAATCCGAATCACAGCGTGGCCGTGATTGATCTCGACCTGGCCCTCGGCGATGCCGACGTCTGGCTGGACATCATTCCGGATTACACCATCCAGGATGTGGCTGAGAACATCACCCGCCTGGATTATTCCCTGCTGAAGCGGTCGCTGACCCGGCACGAATGCGGGGCCTTTCTGCTCCCCCGCCCGGTGCAGCTGGAGAATGCCACCCCCATCACTGCGGATGAGATCCGCCGGGTCATCGCGCTGTTGCGGGCGACGTTCACCCACCTGGTGATCGATGTCAGCAAGAACTACGGCGCCCTCGATCTGGCCGCGATGGATGTTTCGGACACGGTGCTGCTGGTGACCCAGCTGGATCTGCCCTGCCTGCGGAATGTGGTGCGGGTGATGCAGCACTTCGATCAGCAGGACGGACTGTCGGAGAAGATCCGCGTGGTCGTCAACCGGCTGGGGCTGGAAGATACGCAAATCAGCCTGAGCAAGGCACTGGAAACCATCGGGCGGGAAATCTCCTGGCAGATCCCCAACGACTATGCCACGATGGTGGAATCCCGCAATAACGGTGTGCCGCTGTGTGTCCAGGCTCCCAAAGCCCGTCTGACCCGCAGCATCGAACAGCTGGCGCAGACACTGGGCGGCAAGGTCGAGCCGGAAGTCGACACACATGGCGTGCAGCCCGTGAAGAAGAGCCGGGGCCTGTTCGGATTCCTGGGCAGCAGTGCAAAATGACCGCCCGCCTGCGGAGTGGCTCCGTTGCACTGGGGCTCTCGCTGTTGAAGAGTAACGGGGGCAACCTGAACCCGCTCTCCTGGGAATACCCCGGAAGTGTGTTCGCCCGGCCGCCTCAGAGTATGCCGCAACGGCTGGGAATCGCTGGAGTGCAGTCAACCAGCTACGGTCATGCGATTGTCTTCACCTGTGGAGAAGACCCGCCACGGGCCCTCTGCATTCCGCGGGGGAATAGCATGATCCGCCGGGGCGCTGGAATGCAGCGACGGTACCCGGCACATTCAGGCTGGCGGTCACTGTCGTTATGATGCTGCCAGGTGGATCACAGTCACGGAATTTTCGTGAGATGACAGACCCGGAACCTGTACTGGTTTCGGGTCTGTTCGCGCGCGGTCGAACTCCTGGAACTGCCTGTCTGCCGCAAC
>JAGQPV010000298.1 GCA_020426545.1 Planctomycetaceae bacterium | reverse complement strand
CGCAGTCCGGTGATGTGGTCCCACAGTTCGAGCGAGCCATCGGCCGCACCGCGGACAAAGAATGTTCCATCGGGCGAAACAGCAATCGCCATGCTTTCGCTGCCGCTGCCGGCCCGTCGCTCGGGATCGGGCAGCTGTCCCAGCACATTGCCAGTAAGGGGATCGACCAGTTGAAACCCGACGTAATCAGCCAGGGCCACAATCCGGGTGCCCGGGGCATTGAAGGCGAACCCTCGAATGCGGGCCTCCAGCCGGGTTTTCCAGGCCCTCTCGCCGGACTCCAGGTTCCAGCGGTACAATCGCCCGAACCGGGAGGCGAACAGGGCGTCGGTACCGGGCAGGGTCTGGCAGTCGTCGATTTCGATCGGCTCGGCAATCTCCCGCCGGTGGTCCAGCTGATTGCCGGACAACACCAGCTGCGGGGCGTTTCCCCCGGTGATGACCACCTGCCGGCCATCGGCGGACAGCAGCCGCGCGATCCGAAGATCCGAGTCGACCCGATCGGCCGGAGCCACCAGTGGCACGGGGGTGACCGCAACCAGCTCTGTCCGCGGGCGGGCGGTGTTCCAGCGGAGAATGGCCCGGTCGGAAAGCACATGCAGCAGGCCGGGCTGGTCTCTGTCGAACTGAACCTGCCTGACCGTGGTGCCGGCTGCAGGTGGCTTGCCGGCCGGGGCGGATTCCGGGGCAACGTCCGGCGAAAGGGGCAGCTGGCGCAGCGGAACGGTGCGGACAGACAGCGGGCTGTCTCGTACCTGGCCAGAGGCGGTCTCGATGAGAAACACGTTTCCCGCAGCGGTGCCGACTGCCAGCAGGCAGCCATCGGGCGACAGGTGCGACGTTGTGACCAGCTGCTCTGGTGCGACCTGCCGCGCTTCCGCCTGCTGCGCTGCCGTGCTGTGCCGCGAAGGTTCGACTTCGGCCGAACCGGGCGGGGGGGCATCTGCCGGTCTGCTCAGCCGGAGCTGCCACAGCAGACCGGGAACCGCCCGGCGTGAAGACTCCGTGGTCTGGCTGCCAGCAGGAGGACGGGGGGCTTCCACGGGCGGAGCGGCCAGGGCAGCGACCGCAGGTCCCCACAGAATGAGTGCCAGCAGACTGCCCCACAGCAGGCCCGGCTGATGCGGTTCAGCGGGGACGGGGCTGTTCAGCGGGCGAATCAGCAGACCCGGCCCGGGCGGAATCTGGCCGGTGTCATTCGTCGGCATCCTGATCGTCCAGTTCATCGGTCGACCGGACAGACGAAGAGTCGGAAACTCCCCGGCGAAACACGGCGACAATGTCTTCCACCGGAACCACGAACAGCAGGTTGTCGGTTTCGAAGTCGACCGGAATGGCGTGCTTGGGATTGAACAGGACTTTGTCGTACTTCCGCAGCGGGAAATCTTCATCCCGGTCAACCTGCAGGCTGATTTCGACAATCCGTCCGGTGATGTTCGGAATCTCCGCGTCATCCGGCAGGACAATCCCTCCCCGGGTTGTCTGACGGCTTTCGTCCTTGCGGATCAGCACGCGCATCCCCAGCGGTTCAACAAATTCAGTCAAAATATCTTCTCCTGCAAATACCCCGGCGGGGCCAGACTGCGGGGGTTTTATTCAAAGGGGGCCATGTGAACAGTCAGCCGGCGCCGGGAGTGCGTCGCCGGATTCCATTCCCATCGGCGGCGGCCTCAATATACATTATACAAGCTGGCCACGTGCAAGCCTGGAAACAACTGAGAAACAGGAATCCACCGATGCGGAAAGCAGCCGCCACAGCCGCAGAGCACCGGAGGAAAACCCTTCCCGCGGGACGGGCGGCGAACAGGTGGGCTGCATCGGGCCTGCTGGTCGCCTGGCTGCTGTTCAACTGCCTGCCCGTGCAGGTCAGCCCGGCGGCGGACGGGCCGAAGGTGATGACGCGAACGGGGAAGCTGGTCGGAGGGGCTGGCGACGAAACCGAAACGGATTCCGGCGGATCGGGAACTTCAGGCATTGGTCCGCTGTCGGCCCTGTCTCTTCCCCTGGATGATATTGCCTGGCGGACCGATCGCAACTTTCGCCAGGCGCTGGAAGGCCGAATTTCCGCTGTCTGGCGGGGTGTGCCGGGCCGGCTGATTCTGCAGCGGCTGGAGCAGCAGCATCAGGTGGCGATTTTTCTGGACGGGCGGATCGACCCGTCGCGAAAGCACACGTTCGAAATTTCCGATCGGCCACTGGGGGAAGCCATCGGACAGATAGCCGACGCCCTGGGCGCTGCCCCGGCGGTCCTGCGGAATGTGGTGTATCTTGGTCCTCCGGAAGCTGCGGCCACCCTGCGGACGCTGGTCAGGCTGCGGGCCGGGGAACTGTCCGCCCTGCCGAGCCAGGAGGGAAAGCGCAGGCGGCTGGAGCTGGCCGGTCGTCGAACGTTCCGGTGGGATGACCTGACCACACCACGGGACCTGCTGAAGCAGATGGCCGCCGAGTGGTCGCTCGAACTGGAGGGAGAGGACCAGGTGCCGCACGATCTGTGGGCCGCGGGCGCACTGCCGGAGACGGATGCCTCCGAGGCGCTGTCCTGCCTGCTGCTGACCTGCGGGCTGACGTTTGAGTGGACGGACTCCGCCGCGGGGATTGTCATCCGGCCGGTTCCCGCCGAAGTCCGCGTGGAGGAACTGCATACGCCGAGAGGTCAGTCGGCCCGTCAGGCGGCGAAAGAATGGACGGAGAAATTCCCCGGCATCACTGCCACCGTGCAGGGGCGGAAGGTTCTCGTCCGTGGCACGGTCGAGCAGCAGGAGGCCCTTGCGGATTCTCTGGACCCGAAGACCGCGGCCCGGCAGCGGGGGAGGGATTCCACGTCGGGAGCCACGCCGCTTTCCCGCCGCCGGTTTACATTGCGGGTGGAGCGGGTTCCCGCCGAAGCGCTGTTCAAACGGTTGAAAGCAACCGCCATTCTCATCGAATACGATGCAGAACAGCTGGAGGCGGCCGGCATCGATTTTTCGCAGCCGGTCTCCATGAATGTGAGCGATGCCACAGCGGAAGAGTTTTTCCGCCAGCTGTGCGAACCGCTGAAACTGACATTTGAGATCGACGGGCTGACCGTTCGTCTCAAGCCGGCTTCGTCGGAATAGCAGCGTCTGCTCGCCGTTCTGACGGAGACCGGCCGCAGCGGGAACCGGCCTCAGGCCCGGCCGGTGACGAGGCGGCTGATCGTACGGAACTCCCCGGTGCCGGCCGCTTCGCACCATTCAAACAGAACGGATTCCGTGCTGGTGATGGTGGCGCCCATGTCGGCCATTCGCTGCAGCGCGGTGTGCCAGTCGGATTTGTTCCGGCTGCCCGCGGCATCGGCCACGACAGACACCCGCCAGCCGGCGGCCAGCAGGTCGAATACGGTCTGCAGGACGCACACATGGGTTTCCACGCCGGCCACGACGACCTGGTCGCGGTTGTCGGTACAGTCTGTCACCGTGCCCCAGCCGAGGGCTTCCGTGGCGCTGAAGCGCACCTTCTCCGGCAGTTCGCCCAGCAGACTGCGGAGCGGTTCGACTGTCTGTCCCAGGCCGGCGGGGTACTGCTCGGTTCCCCAGGCGGGAACACCGAGAGTCGCAGCGCCCACCAGCAGGCGGCGGCAGTTTTCCACCACCTGTGCACTCACCGGAATATGCGGCAGCAGCTTCTCCTGCAGATCAATCAGCAGCAGGCGGCTGGTGGCCCGGCCGAGCAGTTCCGGGTTGCGCAGCGGTGCGGGCGAGGCGGGATCTGTCGGGCTGCCGGACATGCTGAGGCGGTCTTTCGATGGGGCTCTGTGGTGTCAAACAGTGCGGGAACCGGCGGGCTGCCGGTGAGGGCAGAGGCCCGCCCGGTTGCGGCGGGAACAGCTGGTCGAGTAATGATACACATGGCCTGCGGGGAGAACAGGTCATCAGCAACTTCAGCGGAGCGTGGAAACCGGTTGCGGCAGGTGTGTGCGAAAACGACCAGAACGAACTGGCAGTGGCGGAGCGGCCCGAAGCCGGGCGCCTTCGCGAAGCCGGCCAGTCGACTTAACAGGTGCGGGAGGAAGCGTTCATGATCCGGTCAACAGATGACAGAACGGGAAGACGTCGTGCGGTGCAGTACGGGCTGCTGACTGCCGTGGCGGGTGGCCTCATACTGGCTGGTTCCGGCAGCTGGTTCCTCCGGTCGCCGGCGGTTGTGGCGGCCGAGGCGGAAGAGAATTCCAAAGAAGCCGCGGAGAAGAAACCAGCCGGGAAGCCGACCCGCATGGAACTCCTCAAGACGTTCGCCGACGAGTTTGTCGCCATCACACCGGGCGAGGGCGAGTTTCCCGCGTCATTCCAGATGGGACGGGCCGACGGACCGCCGGCCGAACAGCCCGTGCGGACGGTGAAGCTGGCTGGTCCATTCCACATGGCGAAATATGAGGTGACCCAGAACCTGTATGAAGCCGTGATGGGGCAGAACCCCAGTGTGTGGGGTGGTCCGCGGAACTCGGTGGAAATGGTTTCGTGGCGGGATGCGATGGTCTTCTGCCGGCGGGCCACGGCGATGATGCGTTCCGCCGGACTGATCGAGGAGGACGAAGTCATTCGCCTGCCCACCGAAGCCGAGTGGGAATACTGCTGCCGGGCGGGAACGAAGACCGTCTACAGTTTTGGCGATGCAGCGACGAAAGAAGGCGACAACGAAGCGGAACACAAAGCCAGCCTGCTCGACCCGTATGGCTGGCATACCGGCAATGCGGCCGGCAACGACCCGCCCGTGGGTGCGCTCAAGCCCAATGCCTGGGGCCTGTACGATATGCACGGTTATCTGTGGGAATACGTGGCCGATAACTGGCATCGGGATTTCACGGGGGCTCCGGAAGATTCGTCCGCCTGGACTGACGGCGGGGACCGGGCTCCGCGGGTGATGCGAAGCGGCAGCTGGCGGGACCGATACGTATCGCTGACCAGCACCACCCGGCAGAGCGTGCCCGACCATGTGAAAAGTGATGCCATCGGCTTTCGCTGCGTGCGGTCGGCCGTCGGGAAATAGGCTTCCCGGAGCGAACAATCAGCCTGCCAGGGCAGCGGAAAGTACGGTTGGGGCTCCCTGCCACACCTGCTGCGGACTTTCTGGCAGGATCGGGAGGGGTTCGCAGTGGCGAACTGCTGCTGGTTTGACTATGGTACGAACGGTTGACAGGCTGTTAAAAGCCGACTGGTATGGTGGGGGTCTTTCTGGCAGTGTCTGTCGGGCTGCCGCCGGAAAAGAACGGACACCAGTCAGTATGGCACCAGGTTCTTGGATAGCCTCTGAATGAGCAGGACAGGTTTGAGATGAGTTCTGACGAATCTCTGACTGGCGGGAGCGAGCCGGCTGCGGAATCCGCCCCGGTGGAACAGACCTCCGCGACCGAATCAAACGCTGTTGAAGTCAAGCCGCAGGAGTCCACTCCCGCGAACGAGACGACGGCAGATGAAGGTCAGGCGCAGGCTGCTGCACCAGCTGATGCTTTCAGCCCGCTGCGGAAAGCGAGGCCGCGCAGGCGCCCGCTTCGCCGGGTGATGACAGCACGGCACCGTCGCAGCCCCAGGAAGAGGCCCGGCGGAAGCCGGTGCTCAATCCCACGGCGGACCCTGGTCGCGACCGGGCGGTGCCCACCGTGTCCGGCACGGGCAGTACGCCAGCGAGTACCGAAGACGCAGCGGCCGGTCCGGCTGCCGTCTCCATCACTCCGGAAGAGCTGGCGGCGGAAGCTGCTCAGCCGGGTGACCGGGACAAGTCGGCAAAACCGCCCGCGGTCACGACTCCCAAACCTGCTTCGGTTGAAATTCCCCGGGCTGATCTGCTGAGCGCTGACCTGGAAGCTCAGATCGATCAGGTCATTGCCAGCGGCGCGGTGAACGCTCCGCCGGCCCAGGTGGAAGCTCCCGCCGAGGGCGACGAAGACGACGCCGCAGCGGCCGAGCCGGTCACCGAGGAAAATCTCGAACCCGGTGCGCGGCTGCAGGCGAAAATTCAGTCGATTTCCGGCGAAAATGTCTTTCTCGACGTGGGCCTTCGCTCGCCGGGTGTGATTTCACGCCGGCAGTTTGAAGCGGCCCACAAGCCGGAAGTCGGCCAGCGGCTGCAGGTCGTGGTCGACAAGGTGAACGAGGAAGAAGGGCTGATTCATCTCAGCCTGCGGCATGGCGTGCGGAAGGTGGCCGGCAACTGGGATTCCATCCAGAAGGGCCAGCTGGTCGACTGCATGGTCATCGGCAGCAACAAGGGCGGGCTGGAGGTCAACATCAGCAATCTGCGGGGGTTCCTGCCGGCCAGTCAGGTCGAGCTGGGCTACGTGGAAGATCTGGCTCCCTACGCCGGGCAGAAGCTGCGGGTCAAAATCACGGAAGTGAACCCGAAGAAGCGGAACCTGGTGGTCAGCCGCCGCGCCTGGCTCGAAGAAGAGCGGAAAGAGCTGGAAGCCGAGCTGTGGAAGAAGCTGGAAGTCGGCCAGAAGCATGAAGGCCGCGTGAAAACGATCAAGGATTACGGTGCCTTCATCGATATCGGCGGGGTCGATGGTTTCCTGCACATCGGGGAAATCAGCTGGACCCGCATTCGCCACCCCGAAGAGCTGCTGAGCGTGGGCCAGCAGGTCGAAGTGCAGGTCGTTTCACTCGATGAAGAGAAGAAGCGAATCGGCCTGGGGATGCGGCAGCTGACGCAGAATCCGTGGGCTGTGGCCGAGGCCAATTATGCCAGCGGTTCCACCGTCTCCGGCCGTGTGACCCGCACCACCGATTTTGGTGCCTTCGTCGAGCTGGAACCCGGTCTGGAAGGGCTGGTTCACATCTCGGAGCTGGATCACCAGCGCGTGCGGCGGGTAACCGATGTCGTTCAGGTGGGCAGCGAAGTTCAGGCACAGGTACTGGAAGTCGACCCGAAGCGGCGGCGAATCAGCCTGTCGCTCAAGGCGCTGACCGATGCCCCCGTTCCGCCGAAAGACGAAGACCTGGCACCAGGTGGCGATCAGCCTTATCAGCGTCAGCGGAAAGGCCCGCTCAAAGGGGGCCGGGGCGCGGGAGAGACCAGCGGCGGCGGTCTGTTCGGCAATCCCAGCGATTTCACCTGAGCACCGATCAGGCAGACGCCATCTGTCGCAATCGGAAAGGCGAGGAGCTCCGCTTCATCGTCCTTCAAGGACCGCGAGGCCATTCCCAGATCGGCCAGCCCGCTGCGGGCATCGGCAATGCCCCGGGACGAGCCGCCCGTCTGCACATCAACCCGCACACCCGG
>JAGQPV010000297.1 GCA_020426545.1 Planctomycetaceae bacterium | reverse complement strand
TTCGGCACCCGTGCCTTCTTCCGGGGCCAGCGAAGTTACTGGCGAACTGCCGTCACCAGCGACAGCCGCGGCGGGGGCCGGCAGCCAGCTGGCAGTGACGGCCAGCGAACCCGCGGCGAATACGCTGCAGGCGAAAACTCTGACAGTGGACAACGACAGCATGTGAACGCTCCGATTGGCTAAGGAAACAGCGTAAGGCGAGGCGGAACCCAGAGCGGCATGGCCTGCGGCATACTGCACGCCGGCCTGAACGGTCGACGCAATGAGCGACGGCGACACGATCTGAGCTGCCTCGGCCGACTGCTGCAGACCGGCCAGAACCCAGGTCGCCACCGAGAACGAAACACCCCGCAGCATCAGACGGCGGCGGAGCAGATTCCGGCCCCGTTCCACCCGTCCCTTCACCGCACCGGCCGACAGATCGAGCTGGCGGGCCGCTTCCTCACGCGAACGGCCTTCCACGCAGCACAGGAACAGCGGCAGCCGGTACTTCGCCGGCAGCCGGTTCAGTTCTTCATCCAGCACAGCCTGACTGTGCTCGCTGGCAATGTCGGAAAACGTTTCCGGAGTCGCCATGACTTCGATCTCCAGCGACTGTTCTCTGCGACGGGCACGCCCGGCTCTGGCCCGCAGGGAAAGACGGTAGGCGGTCTGATACAGCCAGCCGGACAGCGAACTGCCCCGGCGGACGGTGGCTGCTTTGCGGGCCAGCACGAGGAACGTAGCCTGAAACGCGTCTTCGGCATCTTCCCGGTTGCCCAGGGCCCGCCGGCAGACGCCCATCACCAGCCCGGCATGACGGTTCACCAGCCGGGTGAAAGCCTGCTCGCTCTGGTCCTGAAGAAACTGGTTCAGCAGCTGTTCATCGTGAGATTCCGCCCCCGGGCCAGACGGACCGTCCTCCCGTGGAACGCCAGGTTCTTCAGGGGGAAATTCCCGCGGGACAGGGTCAGCAATGCTCATTCTGAAAGCCGCCTTCATTCTCTGGTCACCAGATAGAGACAGGGGGCCGGCCAACGGCACGCAGTTTTTCTGATGATATCCAGAGTTTTTTCCAGGCGGGCGGAAATTCCGGTGATCCGGCGGCGCGGAAGGGCTGACGGTTACTCCAGGTGGAGGGACTAGATCAGAGCCGCACGCTGCTCCGCCTCACGGCGAATCCGCCGTTCCTGCTCACCCTCGGAATACGCGTGGAGCAGGTACCCGCCGTACAGCACCAGGCAGACCAGAAACACCGCCAGCCGCACGGGCCTTTCCCGCGGGATGCGAAAGACTGCGTTCCAGTAGTCGGATGGCATGAGGGGGAACCGTTCGGCCGAAAGCCAGTAGGTCAGGCTATTGCCTGACGAATCTACTGCACCCCGTGTTCCAGCACATAACCAGTCACCAGAATCGACGCACCAATCACTGCCAGCGCGCTTCCCACGTAATACGACGCATCCGGCACATAGACCGACGCGAGAATCGCCACCGTGACGATTGCCACCAGGAATGAGGCCATCCAGACCCAGCTTTGGGCCGGACGATCGAAGCAGTATACGGTGGCCTCGCAAATCAGTATCAGCAGATGCAGCGCGATTCCGATCAACAGAGCGTCGAGCACAATTCCGACGACGCTTCGCTCAGCCAATGAACGCAGGCCCCACGGTGTACGCGACAGGCCTTCAAGTTCACCGTTGTATTGCTCCATGATTTCAGGTTGATCGTTGAATTCAGGATGCCCCCAGATGTAATTCGGCAAATGGCCGTTCGGATTGCCATTCTGTTGTCCTGGACCAGGTGCCGACCCTTCGTGATAGCGGGCCGGCCAGCCGTGGCCGAACTTCAGAACTGAGGTAGAGCCGGGGCCGAAATAGACTTGACAGCGTGTATTCAGATGCCCGAGTACACCGATGGCTGCTGTCATGGCTACGCACGTCAACGGATGGAAGCGATAGCGTTCGATGAGTGACATTCGATTGACTCACTGAGTTCCGTAGGTCAGGCTGTGCCTGACGAATCTTCTTTTTCGGAATCTTTTGATGGAACACCTGAATTGGGGAATGGCCACGCCGGAGGCATATAACAATGTCACTAAGGAAGCACTGCACGTTCTCAATGTCCACTTCATCGGCGACTTGAATCGAACCCGAGTGGTGAAATTCGTCTGCGCCAGAGTCTTCCACTTCCACAGGCACCTGCCAGAAGGAAGTTCCCAGAGGGTGGTATTCGATTTGCGAGGGCAACTGGTAAGCAACAGGAACCTGGAGTCGGCGAGACAAACCCTCGTTCAGGAAGCTGCAGATCGCGGGATTCAAGTTTCTGTCGAATTCTTGACGAACTAGATATGTCCTACAATTTTTACGCCGAGAAGCATGATGCACAGGATTTGCGAATCCTGCATAAACGGCTGACCGAGTGCAGCCTGATCGAGTTCTTCCCGGTTGATATTTCCGGTGGGTCGCTTGTATTGGGGATCTCTATCCCATTCAAGGCGATGGATGATCCGCAATTGGAAAACGAACTCAAGGAGACAATGACCTGGCTGGTGATTGAGCAGGGATTCCTCGTAGTTGACCTCTTCACAGGCAAGGCGATTGATCCCGGTGATATCCCCGGCCTGACACAACGTCTGTCCATCCCGTAGGTCAGGCTGTGCCTGACGAATCTTCGGAAGCATTGGCAGCCCCGCAGGCGTATATCGTACTATTATATTAACGCAGGCTGGGTCGCATCCGCGAAACCCTGCTATTGGACGTTTCGTTGACCTACAGTCGTATCCCGGCACGACAGCTTATGTCGTCCCCAGGCTCTCAGTCGGAGAATAAGTGCGGCGGGCGGGGCCGGCTGGCAGGAGAAGCATGCTCTCACGTTATACGATGTCTCGTCGCCGGCCGGCGGATGCCGGTCCGCTTCCCGAGGGAGTTCGCAAAGACACCCGCTGGCGAACCCGGCACATCCTCCGGCCCACGCAGCAGATGGTGGAACAGTATCTGGCTGATCCCGACGAGGAGGCCTGGCAGGAGTTTCGCGGAGCGTACCGGGCACTGCTGAAGTCGCGTTTCGAGCAGGACCGCGGACCGTTCGACGAACTCGCAGCACTGGCCGGCAGCCGGAATGTGTATCTCGGGTGCAGCTGCCCGACGAAACAGAATCCCGATGTGCGGCACTGCCACACATGGGTGGCTCTGGAGTTCATGCAGGAGCAGTACCCGGCGGTGGAGGTGGTGTTTCCCCCCGCTGGCAAGAACGCAGCAGGCTGACACGGCCGCCGCCTTCCCTGCGACCTCCCGGCTGATCTCTGGCCTGATTGCCATACCTCCCGGTGGTTTCGCGCGGTAAGCTGCGGTGCGGGAGACGAACGCGGCTTCAGAGACGGGAATGGCACGCATGCGGGACATCAGCAGGCGGGAGTTTGCAGGGCTGATTGGCGGGTTGCCGGCAGCTGGTACGTGGCTGTGGAGCAGTGCGTGTGCAGTTGCCGACGATGAGAAGCCCGCGCCCAGAGTTCGAGTTGAAGCCGCTGGCCCGGAAGAGGATGTGATTGCCCGCGTGCGGCGGCTGCGGGGAAAGTTCGACCCCGCGACGTACCGCCAGCTGTTGGGGGCGGCCAGTGAGTTCAAGGAGGGTGATGAGAGCCTGGGCGTGGCGGCGGCCGACGACGAATCGCGAAACCGGGCGCGGCAGCTGCTGGCCCGCACGACTGTCGCCGCGATCGATCGGCACTCGGTTTTTGCCGATGAGCTGCACCGGCTGATCGTGGCGGAGCGGGACACCCGGGCAGCTGCAGCCACGGCTGGGTGGACCATGGGCCAGCTGAAGCAGTTCCTGCTCGACGCCGACGAGGCCGCCATCAAAGCCATCGCCGGAGGACTGACGAGCGATGTCATCGGCTGTGTGGTGCGGCTGATGGATAACCGGGAACTGACGGCAGTGGGTGCGAAGATTTTCAACCCGCTGCCCGGCAGCCGCATCGGGGCGAAGGGGTACCTTGGTGCCCGCATTCAGCCGAACTCGCCCACCGACCATCTGGATGACATTCGCTGGCAGGTGCTCGACGGCTGGTCGTATGGAGTGGGCGATGTGCTGCTGGGCACCAACCCGGTTTCCAGCGACCCGGCCTCTGTGGCCGCTGTGGAACTGGCGCTAAAGGATCTGCTGGCGACATTCGGCCTGACAGATGTTCTGCCGCATTGCGTGCTGGCCCATATCGACGTGCAGGCCGAAGCCGAGCGCCTGCAGCCCGGCAGCACAGCCCTGTGGTTCCAGAGCATCGCCGGCACCGATACCGCCAACCGCACGTTCGACATCAGCATCGAGAAGATGCTGGACTATGCCGCACGCCGGCCGGGGAAATTCGGGCTGTACTTTGAAACCGGCCAGGGAGCCGACCTGACCAACGGACACGGCCATGGCTTCGACATGGTGCTGCACGAATCGCGAAAGTACGGGTTGGCCCGCGCTCTGACCCGCCGGCTGGAGCGGTCGCAGGTGGCCGCCGGGAAGGAGCCCGCACCGTGGGTGCACCTGAACGATGTGGCCGGGTTCATTGGCCCGGAAGTGTTCCGCACGCGGGAGCAGCTGGTGCGATGCTGCCTGGAAGACATTGTGATGGGCAAGCTGCACGGGCTGACGCTCGGGCTGGATGTCTGCTCGACACTGCACATGGATGTGTCGCTGGATGACCTCGACTGGTGCCTCGACCGGATTGTGCCCGCCTGCCCGGCGTACCTGATGGCGCTGCCCACAAAGATCGACCCCATGCTGGGATACCTGACGACCGGCTATCAGGACCATGTCCGCCTTCGCCAGCGGTTCGGCCTCCGCGTGAACGACCGGATGCAGGAGTTCTTCCAGACGCTGGGCATTGTCGATGCCGATGGCCATCCCACGGGGCATTTCGGCGACCCGCTGCGGGTGTACCTGCAGTATCGCCGCCGGAAGGGCGACTCCCGCCGCGATGAAGCGATTCTGGCTGAGGGCCGGCAGCAGATGGCCGAAGTTCGCGGACGGGGTGTGTTCCTGGCAACGGGCCATGGCCGTCAGCCATGGCAGCTGTCTCCGTCCCTGCAGCAGGACATCCGCCGGATTTATGCCGATGCGAAGCAGAGCATTCGGGCGGAACTGACCGACGAATTCGTGGCGACTGTGCCGGCTGTCACGCGGCTGGCCACCCGCTCGGTCGATCGGGACGATTATATTCTGCACCCTGTTTCAGGAGAGCAGCTGGCCGAACCCGCTGAACAGTCGGTGGCCGCCCTCAGAAAACAGCAGGCGGGCCGGTTCGACGTGCAGATCGTCGTGTCCGATGGACTCAATGCCCTGGCCATTATGGACGACGGACAGCTGCTGCCCTATCTGACAGAGCTGCGGAACCAGCTGGCCCGGGCCGGCTATCGCACGGCTCCCGCCAGCCTGGTGGTGACATCAGGCCGGGTGCGGGCCGGCTACCGGATTGGCGAGCGACTGTTTGGCGGTCTGCCGGGGCACCGGGCCGTGGTCCATGTAATCGGCGAGCGGCCAGGCACCGGGCACCATACGTTTTCCGCGTACCTGACCGCGCCGGAAGGCAAAGTCTGGGGGCAGGCCGGCGAGGTGGATCACAACATCACGAAGGTGGTTTCGGGAATTGCCCGCACGGCGCTGCTGCCGGACAGGGCCGCGACCGAAACGGTTCGCCTGCTGGGCACGCTGGCCCCGCCACCGAAGCGGCTGTAATTACGAGATGTGGCCCGCTGCCGCCGGACTCAAACGGCATCGGCTGCCAGGCTGTGCTCCCGCCGGCGGAGGTAAGACTGCGCGGAGCTGGCAAGGGTGACGAGGGCGGCGCCCATCATGATGGCATCCTTCAGCACCAGTCGGCCTGCTCCGCTCAGATAGGGGAAGCCGTGGCGGGCATCTCCCAGAGCGGGAACCCAGCATTCGGGCGTGGTGATCAGAAATGATAATGTGACGAAGGACATCACAAAGACGAGGAAGCTGCCCACAGCGGCCACCTGCGGCAGCCACGGATGAAAGCACAGCAGCACGCCGTACAGCACGATCACGGCGCCCAGGCCCCAGGCAAAGCCATAAGTATTATTTGCTTCGTGCCAGGCACGGTTTTCCGGCACCAGCTTTCCTTCGGGGTTCCGGTGCGAGCTGTAGTTCTCGCCGTCGTTATAGAAGAAGCTCATCAAGGGGCTGTTGGCGACGAACGGCACGATGCCGTCGGCCTCGTAGCGGAACGCCTTCAGCCCGCCGATCCACAGCAGCACCACAATCAGGCCGCAGCGGGTGACTGTGATACCTGCTCTGTCCAGCCGGGCCGCCATCTCAAACAGTTTCACCATGTCGATTCTCCTCCGGTCGGATGGACCGGAAGAGATTAATTTCCGGTCCGTTTCGATTTCGTGTCTGGCAGAGAAGAAGTATCGGCCGGGGCAGGGGAGTCGAGAATGGGCGCAGGGAACGAATCCATGGACAGATTGCTTCCGCCGCGGATTTCCGTTTCAAACTCGCGGAAGAACGTGGGCGAGCAGCCGGTGGCCTTGCGGAACAGGCGGCTGAAGTACAGCTCGTCCCGGAAGCCGACCTCCCGCGCGATTTCCTTGACGGGCCGCAGGGTGTGCAGCAACTGCCATTTGGCGTGAGTCAGGACGCGGGCGCGGATCAGTTCGGTCGGTGTGGTACCCAGATGTTCCCGCACGGTACGGCCCAGCGTTTTGGCGGTGATGTGCAGCAGGCGAGCGTACTCGGCGGGAGAGTGCAGCGTGCAGTAGTGCTGTTCGATCAGTTCCCGGAATTCGATGAGTACCGGATGCTGGGGATCGAAGGCGGCTGGCCCGCAACGGGCCGCGGTGGTGGCCTTGTGGCGGGTCGCCACAATCAGCAGGACTTTCAGCTGGGCCACCATGACTTCGCGGAAAGCCAGTTCCTGCCCCGCCTGCTCCCGGTGCAGGGCTTCGATCAGATGCTGCACGCGTTCCAGCGCGGGTTCGTCCAGCGGGACAACAGGCACGCCGTGCGGATCGTTGAACAGCACGCCGCTGCAGCCGACTTCCGCATGAAAAGTTTCAACGCAGAGGAAGTTGGCGTGGAACTGAATCACCTCTGCTTCAACCGGCGAATCCGCCATAAGGCGGATGTGCTGATACGGCACGAAGAACAGCAGCGACCCCGGAGTGAATGCGAACCGTGACGCATCGGCCCGGAACGTGCCTGAGCCGACCCGCACCAGATAGATGGTGAAGTAGTTTGTACGGTCCGGCTCGAACGGTTCGGTGCTGCTGGTG
>JAGQPV010000296.1 GCA_020426545.1 Planctomycetaceae bacterium | reverse complement strand
TTCGGCCCGGCTGGACCTGCCAGGCGAAACGCCGGCCGGGTTGGCTCAACGGACTGTTACAACAGTTTCGTCCGTCGTGCTGCCCTTCAGGCGGCCTTCATGCGCGATCCGGCAGGATGCCGAATTACCAGTTCTTCGGGTGCATGAACCACCACCAGCGATCGGTCCGCGAGCGGAAGTTCAGCTTCCAGAATCCATCGTCCCATTCCAGCTGAGCCTGACGCCACCCCATCGGCACCTGCGGGTAGGGGTAGAACGGGCCAATGTACGGGAAGGCACTGGCACTGTACTGGCTGGGGTACGAAACAGCCGCGTAGTTCGGATACTTCGCCGTGGTGGGCCAGGCCGACTGCGGCAGGTTCGGGTTGTTGAACACCGTCCCCGCGTTGCCTGCTCCCGCATGGCCATAGGCCGGAGCGGGAGGACCACCAATTCCAGCACCCGGATAGCCACCACCAGGGTAACCGGCACCCGGAGGCATCGGCGGACCACCCTGATACCCGGCCGGGGGCATCGGCGGCATGGGCGGCTGGCCCTGGTAGGCTGCCGGATTCACCCGACTGGCTGTCTGCCGGGGGGCGGGCCGTGCGGCGGCACCGGCCACCTGCAGGCGGTTGTCCACCCGCAGCACACCGGGAACCTGACGGGTATTTGCCGTGGCGGCTTCCTTCTGTTCAGCCGTTGCCACGGAACCTGTCAGCAGGCACACACCATTCTGATAGCGAATCTCGACATCGTAGCCGCTGAGCTTCGCTGCCTGCAGTGCCTCGGCAATTTTCTCGGCAATCTGCTGGTTGTCGGGCTGTCCGGCCTGGCTCGGCGAACCGGGGAACTGAGCCCCGACCTGCTGAATCTGGCCGCCAGCCTGATCGGTCGGGAAGGCGGCAGCCTGCCGCACCCCGCCGGTTGCTCCCGGAACCTGCAGGCGGTTATCCACCCGCAGTACACCGGGAACCTGAGAGACGAGCTGAGTCGCCCGTGCCTTCTGTCCCGCGTCGGAAACCATGCCGCCGAGAGTGGCCACACCGTTCCGACACTCGATTTCAATGTCGTACCCGTTCAGACGGGCCGCCCGCAGGGTCTCGGCGATCTGCTCCGCCACCTGCTGATTGGACGGTTTCGCTGCGGCTGCTCCGCCGCTGCCTGTGAACGGGTCTCCCTGATTCTGAGCCGGGGCAACACCAGGTGTTGCCGCCAGGAGCCCGAGAGTCAGGATCCATTTCCCATACCTGCGCATGAAGAGCTCTCCTTAACTGCTTCCTGCCCCGGGGCCAGGGCGATGCGGACCTGTTCCGGACCAATCCGGAAGCAGCCGCCGGCGTGTTTCTGCCGGGCTGGTGCTGTCGAAGTACCGGACGATTCCAGCATTCGACAGTGATGTACCCGTTGTCCCTGCAGACAGAACTTCCGTTGTTCGTCACCGTTCTGAAACCAGGCTCCCGCTGACGGACGAAAGCAGAGGGCTGTGGCGCGGAACGGTGTGTCACGACTCTGGTTCTATAGATCGGACGCGTTAGTCTGATTGCATAGACTTTTCTGGTTAATTCGGCAGATTGGTCCTCTGCCCGCCCGCCTCAGGCCCGATTTGCCCCGGAACAGGTGCCCCGCCGGCAGATCCTGCCGAATTTCCGATACGTATCGGCAGAGGAAGCCGCCAGACTGCGGCCAGCGATCAGCGGTCCGCCCGTTCTCTCTTTCCCCAGAACCCGGGGCCAGCGGCCAGTCACCACTGTCCGCAGTTCCGCCGGCCGGAGGGAAGGCGCGGGATTCCGGGGAATGCGGGCCCATGAAATTACGGGCCTGTAAAGAGGTAAGGGGCAGGTGGCCGGCCGGCCGGGCGGTCCGGATCCCCTCTCATTGCCTCTTCCGGCCCGCGAATTGAGACAGAGAGGCAGCCAGCTGGTCCAGCCAGCCGACGTAAAGCATTGTCATCCGTCCATCAGGAAATCTGAGGGAATCTGCAAATTCGAGTGTCCGAAAACCCTCAGGGCTACGACAAACAGGGTGCCGATCGGATAATGTGACCCTCTGATGTATTGGAGAACATCTGATGGCCGCAGACCTCGCAGATGCATTGACGGCAATCGCCCGCAGAATGGCCGAGCTGGCAACCAGAGATGCCAGCCTGAACGCCGAATTGCGGGTTCTGGCTGAAGGACTGCTGGAGGCTCTGGCGGAAACCGGCCAGGCGGACGCCGCCCGGCCTGACGAAAGCCCGGCGGTCGCACAGGACGAACAGCCTGCCCGGCCCGTGCCGACGGCTGCAGAGTCTCCGCCGCAGAGCGACACGAAACCTGCCTCCCGCGAACCAGCCCCCCGCGAAGAGGAAGTGGAAGAGGAACCGGAACGCGTTCCCCTGTCGAGCCTGCCTCCGCTGACTCTTGGTCAGGCCAGGCCGGTTCCGGCCGAACCGCCATCCACCTCCTGGCCAGCGCACTGGATGGATTCCACGGAGGCCGACCTGGCGCTGGTGGAAAACCGCTGCCGGCTGAAGTCCGAAGCATGTCGCTGGGCAGCCACCCGCCGCCGGCTGCTGGCCGAAGCGGCCGATTTCACTACGGAGATTGCCCCCCGCGACCAGCAGATGATTTCCCGGGCCCGCGATCTGACGGACTGCTATCTGTGGATGTGCCATCCCAGCGGCCCCTCCCCGGCCGATCCACGTGAATACGACGAAATGGCCGGCTGTTTTGAAACGCTGGCCGACGCGGTCTCGCTGATGCGGCAGGTGCTGGAAGAACGGGAACTGCACGCGAACGAATTCGAAGTCTCGCTGGATCTGCTGGCCGAAGCCCAGTCGACCGTCCGAGCGGCTGTCAGTGCGATGGACGGCGGCATCGATACCGATCAGTCGCAGATTTACAACTGGCTCCGCACCACCACCCGGGAAGAACATGTCTACATTCAGCGGTACATGCGGGCCGATGACCCGGCTGATCCCGCCAACCGGGGAAACCTCGCCGCGCGGATCGAAGCCGTCGACAGCCGCCTGCAGGAACAGCGACGGCAGGTGCGTTCCCGCCGCAAACTGCTGGGCAAGGTGCGGCACAAAGTCTCCCTGCTGAATGAGGAGCCGGAGCAGTCAGACCATCTCTGGAACGCCATCGTGCAGACAGTCGATGAACTGGTGAGCGACGGCATGCCGCCCAGCAATCGGGAACTGCGGGAACTGCTGGCCCCCGTCATCGATGACATTCCCGAAATGGAGGAAGTTCCCGCCGGCTTTGATCTGGTGCTGCGGGAAATCGACCGCTTCCTCGCCAGCTGCCCGCCCCAGGAACGGAACACGACAGCCACTGTCTCTCCGGAAGTGCAGGAAGTCGCCCGGCTGCTCAAAGGCCGGTCGGTCGTGCTGATCGGCGGAGACCGGCGGCCTGGTGCAGCCGAGTCACTGAAATCCGCCTTCCAGCTGGACGAGCTGTACTGGATCGAAACCCGCGAGCATCAGTCGATCGACGGCTTTGCCCCGTACGTGGCCCGGTCGGACGTGGCCGTGGTGATTCTCGCCATCCGCTGGACCAGCCATTCCTTCGGCGATGTCAAAAACTTCTGCGAAACGCACAACAAGCCACTCGTGCGGCTGCCGGCCGGTTACAGCCCGAACATGATCGCCGCCCATATCATGGGACAGTGCAGCGACCGGCTGGAACAGTCCCGCTGACAGCAGCATTACCGCCGGCTCGCCGCACCATGGCCGCCAGAACAGGGCCAGCCCCCGATCCGCTGCCCGTGCGGCCCGTTCCGGAAGCACGAGGGGCGCGGGCTCTTTCCTCTCTTTGCTTCACCGGTTCTTTCTTCTCTGGCCCCCCGCCTGGCTTCCGTTTTCCGGCGGTGACGTACAGGCGTGGTGCGTTCCCGTCCGCCCCGGCGGTGGCTGCGCCCCGTTTTTTCGTTGCGCCGCAACGAGTTCCTGAGAAAACACAGAGACGAAAAAAGGTCCGTGGCAGCCCCCTGTCACCCTGCCCGCCAGCATCTCTTCCCGGCAGCCGCAGCACCGGAATATACTGCAATACAGGCAGATGATGAGCCTGCGGCAGGCGGCCCGCCCGGTATTCGCGGGCAGTGTCCAGCCCGTCGGCGGGCAGGCGGGGAAAGAATATCTGACCGGACGGACAGCAAAGTTTTCCACAGTGGGCTGACGCGGGCAGAAAAACCTGATAGACTTGTTTCACTTCTGGAGTGGTTTTCTGCCGGGATGTGTGTCGGATAGAAACCCCTCCAACAACCAGTTTGAAGAGAGACGTTGAGGATGGCGGAAGGCACAATCAAGAAGCTGACGGACAAGGGTTTTGGATTCATCGACATCGGCGGCGGGCAGGACATGTTCTTCCACGCTTCTAACGTGGATGGCGTGGACTTCAACGAGCTGCACGAAGGGCAGCAGGTGTCGTACACGGAAGGTCACGGACCCAAGGGTCCGCGGGCCGAGAACGTTCGCCCGCTCTGACCGCTGAGGTTACACGCGGGCTTCGGCTCGCACGCTGCCTCTGCGGTTTGAGAATGACGGGATGGTCATCTGCCGTCTGACATGTTCCTGCCTTGCAGGAAGATGAAGGGCAACAGAAGCTCAGAACATCAGATTCAACAGCAGCAGTCAGTGACAGCTGGTCAGACGTGGCCCGGAGTTTGAGGTTTTCCTCGAACTTCGGGCCTTTTTGTGCGCCGGCACCTATGCCTGCCCGCTGGCTTCACCCGCCGGTCCACCGCATCTCCCCGGCCCAGCCAGGCCGATTCTGCCGGAAGCACTTGATCCGCGGAACAGCCGGTAGACCAGTCTCCGCGTCATCCGCTGCGGCCGGGTTTTCCCGGTCCACCTCTTCCGCGGGCCCACCTCTTCCGCGGGCCCGCCTCATTCGCTGGTGTGCCGAACATGCGGCAACCCGGTTCACCAGGTCACCAGGTCACCGTTTGCAGGGCGGATTCCTCCACCGTAATCCCGAAGCCCGGACGGTCGGACACGGTCACCGTTCCGTCGATCACGGGTGGCTGGCCCTCAATCCAGGTGACCCAGGGCCGGCCGGATTCAGCCAGCGGCGCATCGTCGAGGGCTGCCAGAGCATGCAGACCCCAGACTTCTGCGCCGCGGTGCGGCACCAGTCGCATCCCCGCGTTGTGGGCCATCTCGTAAATTTTCACCAGGGCCGACATGCCTCCGCACCAGGTGACATCGGGCTGCAGCACGGTAAACACGCGGTGAACCATCAGGTCATGGAAACCGGCCGCGGTATAGGAATGCTCGCCGCCGGCGATCGGAATCGAGCAGCAGCGGCCCAGTTCACGATAGGTTTCCAGGTCGTCCGGCGGCAGCGGTTCTTCGATCCATTCGATGTGCATCTCAGCAACATGCTCCGCCACGCGCAGGGTGGTCTCCAGATCCCACCGCATCCAGGCATCCAGCATCAGCCGGCCTTCCGGGCCAATGACTTCCCGCGCCTGCCGCACGGCTTCCACCACCGGTTCCACATCGGCTCCGTCCGCCCGCTGTTCCACATGCAGCTTGACTGCCCGGCTGCCCTGCAGATTTTCCAGCTTCACCTCATCCCACACGGTGACATACACGGGAATCGGCCGGCCCGCTTTGCCTCCCAGCAGTTCGGCCACAGTGCAGTTCCCGGCTTTGCCTTTCAGATCCCACAGAGCCAGGTCGGCCCCGCTGAGCGCCATGCAGGAGAGCCCCCGGCTGCCGATCGGCCAGATGGCTTTCTGCATTTCCGCATACCGGGCCGGAATCTCCAGCGGATCCTGCCCCATCAGGCAGTCCCGCAGCAGCGTCTGCACGACATGCACACCGGCCAGACCACCACCGCCCACGCCGTATCCTGTCAGGCCGGAATCGGTATCCACCGCCACCAGAATCTGCCCCATGCTGTTCCGCCAGTCGTCGGGGCAACCGGGGCTCTGAGGCTGACAGACGCGAACATCGGTGATTTTCATGCAACAGAACCTGAGCGATATGACGGGAGCGGGAAACCAGTCGGCGGCGACTGGCATTCTCTGCGGTTCCCCCCGGCGCAGCAAGACATGTCTGCCAGCGGGCCTTCACCTGCAGTGAAGAGATTCACCGCAAAGCGCCGCAGAGACGAGAAACTTTCTGGAGTGCCATGCCCATAGCCGCGCACGCGGGATGGGCATGCTGACCATCAGATACCCGATGATGGCAAAGACACTGGCAGGCAAGCTGCCAGTGCCACCCGAGCGATGCTGCGACAGGAACAGGCCCACGCTCCTCTCGTCGCATAGCCCTCGGCTCAGCGGTGTTCGCTGGCGATGTGCTCCCCGCCATTCCGGGTGGACAGACGCCGCAGAACCTCCGGCGAAATGCGGGAAGAATAGAACCGCACCGAACCGTCAGCCCGCAGCATCAGGGCGCCCGTCCCGGCCGCGTTCCCGAAACCGCTCAGCTCGCTGTTCAGGCCCTTGCCGATCGAACGCCAGTTGGTCGGCTCGCCCCACGGAGGAATCAGCGTCGAAATCTCGCCCGCCACCAGCGTGGTCGACAGCCCGTCGATCACATCCTCCCGGGTCACCCGGGAATTCCGGCCGAAGATGCCCAGCTGCACCAGCCCCCGGCGGTCGTCCAGTCCGTCACCGCCAATGCCGGCAAAATGCGAAGGCCCATAGCCGCTGCCCACGGGAGACGAAGGTTGGTCACCGGCCAGAAATGCCGGAACCACCCGCGACATGGCTTTGCGGTTTGCCGGATGACTCCACGGCACATCCAGATTGATCGCGTTCGCCAGTTCCTCCTCGCCCAGCCACGGCAGCAGCAGGGTCATCCAGCTGTGCATCGGCAGGTCGCGCCCGTTCGCATCGCGGGCAATCACTCCTCCCGGAGGAAAGCTGTTGCGATGGTCATGATACTTCACCAGCCCGGCCCCCACCTGCTCCAGATGCGCGAACGTGGTCTGCGTTCCGGCATCGGTTCGCATCCGGCGACCGAGATCGGCAAACAGCAGCGGGCCGAGAAACATCGCCAGCAGCCCCAGCGTGATTCCTCCCGCAGCCAGCGACCGCTCCGCCACACGTGGCTGCCGACGGGATCCCGAATTCCAGGCGATCAGCCCCAGAGCCAGCGCTGCAAAGCCGGCCGCTGTCGCCGGCAGCTTCACCCACACTTCCGGCAGGGCCGACAACGCCGACAGCGGCAGAGCAACCAGACCCAGCAGCAGACTGAGCAGCCCCCGCCGCTGCAGCCAGCTTCGCGGGGGTTCCGCCGCCACAGCAGCCGGCTCGGCGGGAACACTCGGAATTCCCGCCCGCTGTG
>JAGQPV010000295.1 GCA_020426545.1 Planctomycetaceae bacterium | reverse complement strand
TAGTCGCGGAAGGAGGGCTGCAGGGCTTCCCCGAAGCAGACGGCCTTGCCCGCCACAATATGCATCAGCGGGCCGCCCTGAATACCGGGGAAGACGGTCCGGTCGAGGTCTTTGGCCCGTTCGGTGCTGGTCAGCACGAAGCCGGAACGTGGCCCCCGCAGCGTCTTGTGCGAGGTGGAGGTGACATAATCGGCCACTTCCATGGGGTTGTTGTGCAGCTTCGCTGCCACCAGCCCCGCATAATGGGCCATGTCCACCATCAGCACGGCCCCCACTTCACGGGCGATTTCCGCAAAGCGAGGGTGGTCGATCTCCCGGGGGTAGGCACTGGCCCCGGCAATGATCATCTTCGGTTTGTGCTCGCGGGCCAGCTTTGCCACCTGATCAAAGTCGATCTGGTGGTTGTCCTCCCGCACTCCGTAATGTACCGGGCGGTAGATCTGGCCGGAAAAATTCAGGTGCATGCCGTGCGTCAGGTGGCCGCCATGTGCCAGGTCCATCGCGAGGAAGGTGTCTCCCGGCTGCAGCACCGTCATGAACACCGCCAGGTTGGCCTGCGAACCGGAATGCGGCTGCACATTGGCGTGCCCGGCCCCGAACAGCTCACAGGCCCGTTCTCTGGCCAGCGTCTCAACCACGTCCACATGCTCGCAGCCACCGTAGTACCGGCGACCGGGGTAACCTTCCGCATATTTGTTGGTCAGCACCGTGCCGGCTGCTTCCATGATGGCCGCCGAGGTGTAATTCTCGGACGCAATCAGCTCCAGCCCGTCCCGCTGCCGATTCTGCTCGGCAACGATGGCGTTGAAAATCTCCGGGTCACGGGCGTGCAGAGCAGACAGTTCGGTGGGCATACCAGGCAGCTTTCCAGTCGCGGCGTTATGTGCGGGATGACAGCAGCAGTTTGTGGACACGATTGGCAGTTGTTTTCCCACGGGGAGTCTAGCCATCGTGTGCGATTTCTGCCACCTTCCCGCCGGGCCGGAACCCCGTATTCGCGGCTGTCGGTCGGGCGGCCAAACGTGTATTCTTAAGGCAGTCTCCCGGAGACCGCAGAGGCTTCCCGGTGCCTGTCGTGCCTTCGGGAAGCCCCGCCTTCGCCTGAATCGACAGCCATGAACAGCCTGTACATTCCATGAGTCACCACGAACCGCAGCAGCCAGATTCTTCGGACGAACCCGCCGGCTCCGATACGGTTCCGGTGCTGGAAAGTTCACCGCCGCTGGCGGCGGAGTCTGTCTGCTTCGCGGGACGGCTGGCCTCGATGACACACGAGGAAGCAGGCCACGTGGTGGAGCAGGCGGGCGGCGTGGCCACGGCGTCGGTCACACGGGAGACCACCCTGCTGGTGGTGGGCGAGTCGGGACTGCCGCTGGAACATGACGGGCGGGTTTCCCGCAAAATCGAACGCGCCTGGCAGCTGCGGGAAGCCGGCCAGCCGCTGCGACTGCTCAAGGAAACCGACTGGCTGCAGCTGACGGGCCTGGCCGAATCGCACAATACGCAGCGCACCTGCACGCCCGCCGTGCTGAGCCAGCTGCTCGATATTCCCGTATCGGCGATTCGCCGCTGGGAACGACTGGGCCTGATTCGCCCGGTGAAGAAAGTCGGCCGGCTCCCGTGGTACAGCTTTCAGGAAGTGACCGCCGCCCGCCGGCTGATTGAACTGCATGAGCAGGGCGTTTCTCCCGGACTGATTCAATCCGGCCTGGAGCAGCTGGCCCGCCTGTTCCCCGATGTCGAACGTCCACTGGTTCAGCTGGAACTGCTGGCCAGTGGCGGGCAGATGCTTGTTCGAGATGCCGCCGGCCTGGTCAATGTCACCAGCGGCCAGCGCAGTTTCGATTTTGCAGAACTGGAAAGCAGCCCCCCTTCCGCCGACAACCCCGGCAGTTCCGACGAAAACCATCTGCCGGATGTCCTTGCTTTTGTTCCCCGAAACGATGCAGCCGCCCAGGCTGCAGAGACAGAGAGTGGGACCAGAACACCTGCAGACTGGTACGAAACCGGCTGCCGGCTGTCCGACGAAAACCATCTGCCGGAAGCCGCGGAGGCCTTCCGCATCTGTCTGATGGATTTTCCCGACCATGCCGAGGCCCATTTTCGCCTGGGCGACGTACTGCATCGTATGGGCCGTCCGGAAGCCGCCCTCGAGCGGTACTGCATGGCCGTCGCTGTCGAGCACGATTACCTCGAAGCCTGGACACTGCTGGGGAGCGTTTACGCCGAAACCGGTGAGCCGGAAACCGCCCTGGACGCCTTTCAGGCGGCCCTGCTGATCGCCCCCAACTGCCCGGAAACTCTGTACCAGCAGGCCCAGGTTCTGGCCGCCGCCGGTCGCGCGGAAGCAGCGGCCGCCAGCTACCGCAGTTTTCTGGAGCAGGAACAGGACGGCCCGTGGGCCGAGTCCGCCCGCGACTGGCTGGCCGGTTTCAGCGGTGGCCCTCAGGGTCAATCGACGTAAGCGATTGCAACGCAGTCAATTACGAACCAGATTCCCAGCGGCGATTCCCCGGCAGAGCCTGAGGGGCTTCCCTCAGAACAGGGGCCTGGCGGCAGGCGGACATCGTCGCCCCGGGCCTCGGCAAAGCCGCCAACACGTCTCGTCAGCCGGCGGAAAATCTGCAATACTCTCCGCCGCTGACTCCCCGGCGGAGAGCGCCCAGGCTGCCTTCGCCACCGAATCCCCTCAGTCTCAGAACAGATTGCCGCCGCTATGAATCACCCCCAGGGCAATGGCGATGCCCCGGTCGCCAGCTGGAGCCGACCGCTTCCCATTGAAACTGTCCGGCGGCTGTCCAGCCTGAGTTCCTGGCGGAGCGTCGCTCAGATTGTCCTCGAATGGGGCATGATTCTCACCGCAGCCACCGCCTGCTGGCGGGTGATGCAGTGGAACATCTACGCTGCCATTCCCGTCTATCTGCTGACGATTCTGTTCATCGGCAGCCGGCAGCATGCGCTGGCCATTCTGATGCATGAAGGTTCGCACTACCGATTGTTTTCCAACCGCACCGCCAACGACTTTTTTACCGAACTGTTCACCGCGTGGCCCATGCACATTGCCATGCGGAACTACCGGGAACACCATTTCCCGCATCATCGCGCCCCCAACACAAGCGACGACCCCGACTGGGAACTCCGCACGCAGGATGAATCCTGGGAATTCCCCAAAACGCGGGCCGGCATCGCGAAAATGTTCCTCGCCGATTTTTTCGGCCTGCGGGTCGTCGATCAGTGGCGGACTTTCGGCCGCTACACATTTCCCGACAAACGCAAACGCGACTGGATCGACTACCTCCGCGAAGTCTACACGGTCATTCTGGTCACCTGTCTGATCTACTTCGACCTGTGGCTGCCGTATCTGGTGCTGTGGATGGTCCCCATGCTGACGTGGCTAAAGGTCGTCCTCCGCGTCCGCACAATTGCCGAACATTATGCCCTCGATTACGGCCATATGTATCGCCAGACCAGAACCACCTATCCCAACTTCCTCGAACGCATTTTCATCGCCCCCAATTACATTAACTACCACCTCGACCACCACCTGTACCCCAGCGTGCCCTTTTATCGTCTGGCCGAACTGCATACCGAGCTGCTCAAAAGCGAGGAATTCCGCCGCGAAGCCCACCTGACCCACGGCTATGCCCAGGTGTTGCGGGAATGTCTGGCCGCCCCTTCGACGGGTTCGTCAGCACCACAGCCCGCGGGCGGCGCAACCGCAGCCGGCTGAAATACCAGTCGCCGTCCTGCCCCACCGCAGCAGAGTGGCCGGATCAGCCGATATCGCCTCTCCCGCGGATTTATATCGGAACTTTCCGGCCGGGCGGGGCGTTGCCGGTCCGAGCCCACCTTCGCACAACTGCCATTTTTCGCAGTCGCCGCAAACCACCTCTTGAAGGAAGATGCTCCGCACCGTCCCCGTAAACGGCAGGGCTGTCGGTTCGCATTCCAGCACGGAAACCGGTAGGCTAAGCAGGGTTCCGCGGGCGCAACATTCGGGGAACCCGCTCGTGGAACAGGGCAGGGACGGCCGATCAGCCACTTCCTGGCGAAACCACTCGAAAACCCGTCGCGGGCAGTTGTGGTCAGATTCCGGCAGGTCACGTTCCCGCTGTTTCAACACGCCGACAGGTGATCTCGAACGCAGATTTTCCGCAGGGAGCCTGTGCGGCGTCATCAGTCCGTAACACCGGAATCATGCCCTGCTCCGGGCACCAGTGCGGGATGACAGCAGTGAAAAGCACTTCGCGAATCGCAGAACGACCGGTCATCGGCTGGCGGGAATGGCTGGCCCTTCCCGGACTGAATGTCCCCGCTATCAAAGCCAAAATCGATACCGGGGCCCGGTCGTCTTCCCTGCACGCCTTCGATATCAAGAAATTCCAGCAGGATGGCCGCACCCGCGTGCGATTCGCCGTACATCCCGTGCAGCGGAATACCCGCGTCACCGTGACGATGGAAGCCGACGTGCTGGAGATGCGCCGCGTCCGCAGTTCCGGCGGGCACGAAACTGTCCGCCCGGTCATTCTGACGCAGGTGCAGCTGCTGGGCCGGCTGTGGGAGATCGAACTGACCCTCGCCAGTCGCGATACAATGGGCTTCCGCATGCTGCTCGGCCGGCAGGCCGTCCGCGAGCGATTTCTGATCGATCCCGGCCACTCTTACTCTGGCGAGCAACCCGTTTCTCTGCGGGAACTCTATCCGGAGATGTCAGCTCCTGCCGGCCGCCGCCGCAGAGTACGGCGGAAATCGGCTCCGACCGAAAACACTGACAGATAACCCACCGGTTCGCTGCTCAACCCGCCTGACCGCGGCACTGTTGCGCGCCAACCAGCGGTTCTTCCGGCAATGCCTTCGCCTCCACCCCGCCGGCGGGCTGCTTTCTGTTGTCCTGCATTCTCTGCGGCGGTGTTCATCGGTTACAATTCGGGAGCGACCGCACGCACCGTCTGCGTCTGCCCGAAGTGGTCGGAGGGCAACCACGGCCTGGAAAGATTCCACACCATGAGCATTGCCGAAGAACCCGCAAAGACAGAAACCCCCGAGCTGAAGGTGGTGTCCGACGCCACCTGCACCTTCTGCGGCTGCGTGTGCGACGACATGGAGCTGACGGTCGAAGGCAACCGCATCACCAAAGCCAAAAACGCCTGCGTGCTGGGCAAGGCCTGGTTCTTCAATCACCACATCGAGAATGAACCCGAAGCCACCGTCGACGGCCAGCCCTCCACCTATGATGTCGCCATCGAGCGGGCAGCCGACATTCTGTACTCCGCCACCTACCCGGTGACCTACGGCCTGTCCGACACGACCTGCGAAGCCCAGCGGAAAGCGGTCGCCATCACCGACTGGATCGGCGGCTGCCTCGATACCACCACTTCGGTCTGTCATGGCCCTTCCGGCATGGCCTTCCAGGGCGTGGGCGAAGTCACCTGCTCGCTGGGGGAAATCAAACACCGGGCCGACTTCCTGCTGTACTGGGGCGGCAACCCGGCCGAAAGCCATCCCCGCCATTTCACCCGGTACAGCCTGATGCCCAAAGGCCGGCACGTGCCCCGCGGCCGCAAAGACCGCACCGCCGTGCTGATCGACGTTCGCAAAACCAAGAGCGCCAAAGCCGTCGATATTTTTCTGCAGCTCAAACCCCGGTCGGACTTTGAACTGGCCTGGGCCCTGCGGGGGCTGATTCGCGGCATCGAGATCGATCCCTCGATCGAACAGAAGACCGGCATCCCGCTGGAAACTCTCACCGACCTGGCCGAGCGGATGAAGCAGGCCAGGTTCGGCGCGATTCTGTTCGGCATGGGCGTCACCATGACCCGCGGCAAGCACCTCAACAGCGAAGCCGTGCTGAGCCTCGCCCGCGACCTCAACAAGTACACCCGCTGGGTGGCCAAGCCCATGCGGGGCCACGGCAACGTCACCGGGGCCGATAACGTCGTCTCGTGGAGCACCGGTTACCCCTTCGGTGTGAACCTGGCCCGCGGCTATCCCCGGTTCAACCCCGGCGAATACACCACGTCCGACCTGCTGGCCCGGGGCGAGGCCGATGCGGCGCTGATCATCGCTTCCGACCCGATGTCCAACTTCAGCCAGCCCGCCCGCGATCACCTGGCGAAGATTCCCGTCGTCGTGCTGGACCCCAAACGAAGCGACACGGCCCGCGCCGCTGCCGTCCACTTCACCACGGCGACTTACGGCATCAACACGCCCGGCACCGTATACCGCATGGACGATATTCCCATTCCACTGCGGCCGGCCTTCGATTCGCCCTACCGCAGCGATCTGGAAATCCTCACGGCCATCGAAAAACGAATCCGCGAGAAGCAGTTCGCCGCCGCCGGCGTCACCTCCGACTGATTCGCCAGTCCTGTAGGTCAGGCTATTGCCTGACTTCTTTTCGGGATACAGGGAGCAGGCTGGGCCCGCGTCTGCGAAACCAACAATTCCAACAGCTCCCGATCTCTCCGTGTGCCACTGCTGGCTTGTCCAGCAGTGTGTTACGGCATTGAACCGCTCCAGTCCGGCAGCTGATTTTCCAGTGCAGCTGCACCCATCGAATTCACCCACTGACGCACCGCTTTTCCGATCTGGTATCTCCCCATGACGCGACTGCTGCTGCGGAACGGAACCATTTACGACCCGGCCAACAACATCGACGGCGAAGTCCGCGACCTGTGGGTTGAAGACGGCCGCGTGATTGAAACGCCCACCGACCCCGCGGCCAGGGCCGAACGCATCCTCGACTGCACGGGCCTGGTGGTCATGCCGGGCGGGGTCGATATGCACTGTCATATCGCCGGGCCCAAGGTGAACGCCGCCCGCAAAATGCGGCCCGAGGAAAAACGCACCGCCGAGCCCGTCCGCCGCACGCTCTACACCCGCTCGGGCACCGTCGGCAGCGTGCCCAGCACGTTCGCCACCGGTTACCTGTATGCCGGCCTGGGCTACACCACCGCCTTCGATGCCGCTGTCCCCCCCCTGGGCGCCCGGCACGCACACGAGGAACTGCAGGACACGCCCATTATCGACAAGGGCTTCTACGTCCTGATGGGCAACAATCATTACATCATGCAGCAGCTGGCCGAGAACGAACCGGCCCGGCTCAAGGCCTATATTGCCTGGCTGTTAAACTCCACCCACGGCTACGCCTGCAAGCTGGTCAATCCCGGCGGCGTCGAGAAGTGGAAATCCGGCACGGGCGATGTCTCCGGCCTGGACGACACCGTCACCCATTTTGACATCACCCCCCGGCAGATCATTCGCGGCGTGGCCACCGCGGCCGGCGAACTGGGCCTGCCGCACCCGGTACATATCCACTGCAACAAC
>JAGQPV010000294.1 GCA_020426545.1 Planctomycetaceae bacterium | reverse complement strand
AAGGTCGTACTCGGCAGACTGGTCTGGATTCCTTCCGCAGGTCAGGCTGTGCCTGACGAATCTAACCCGTGCGGCACCAGTCGGTTACTACGCCCCTGAAGGCACTGCAGGACCAGCCGGCAGCGCCACACGCGGAAATCAGGCTAGGCCGTATTTTCCGGCCTTTGCTCGCTTTACAGCAGAACACCTTTCCGGACAGTCTCTAAGTGCGCAGGCCATCGCCGGAAGACCGCGCCGACCGAACTGCGGCAGGGAATGAGCCGGTTCAGGGAATGAAGCGGTTGAATCCAGCGCTTTCGAACTGCTGAATTTCTTCCAGCAGACTCTGTTTCAGCTGGCGAATTCGATCCGGATCGACGATTTTCCGTCCGTCGCTGTCGGTGACGTAGAACACGTCAACCACCTGATCGACATGCGTGGCGATTTTGGCCAGCTGCACCGACAGGCCGAGGCGGAACATGTGCGCGGAAACCGTGTACAGCAGCCCGGGCCGGTCGTGGGCGAACACATCGATGATGGTGCAGCCCTCGGAGGAGGCGGTGTCGAACGCGACCTGCAGCGGCAGGTTGGAGACGGTTTCCGATACGGCGGCCTGGCCGTAACGGCGGTTGTGCTGGAACAAAGTCTCCACCAGGGCGGTTCCCTCAAGCACGCCCTGAATCGTCTGCTGCACCTGACGGATGCGGTCGGGCGGGGGTGAGCCGGCAAAGTCGCCATCGAATACCCGGAAGCGGTCGATGATGATGCCGTCGCTGCTGGTGCTGATCTGAGCTTCGCGGATCTCCAGGCGTCGGGCGGTCAGCGCGCCGGCCACCCGGTGAAAACAGCCTTCGACCTGGCCTTCCCGGGCGATCACGCGGAATTCCACCATGCCCTGCTGGGGCAGCAGTCTCCCGTGAACCTGCACGCCGTCCGCCCCGCGCAGCCGCAGAGCCGCCAGGTCGCGGGCAATCCGCCGGGGTGGTGTTCCGGTGAGGTAATGCGGAGGAAACCGTTCCAGCCGCTCGGTGACCCACCGTTCATATTCCGCAGATTCGCTGGCGGGATCGGTTTTTTCGCCGCTGTCCGGTGGTACTGCAGTGTCTGGTGCGGGTGGCGGCTCGGCTGTGGTGGTACCGTCCGCGGCCGCTGCTTCTTCCGGTGGACGTCCACTGCGGATGGCTTCGAGGACTTCCTGCTGCACTTCCGCCAGGCGGACCGCCCGGTGAAAGCGGTAATGCGTGCCTTCGATACAAAGCAGCGTCCGGTCGTACAGACTCGTCAGCAGTTCGGCTTTCCAGTCGGTGAAGACTCCCGGGCCGACGGCGGTGACATCCGCGGCAGTCAGCACATACAGCATGCGGAGTCGATCGGGCGTGAGGACCAGCCGGCTGAATTCGAGAATCGTGCCGGGATCCTCGAGATCTCTGCGGAAGGCCCGGTGCGACATGCTCAGGTGCTGGTGCACCAGAAAGACCAGGGTTTCCGCCCGCGATTCTTCCAGTCCGAGGCGGGACGCGGCTTCCTCGGCAATCCGCCGGCCGACTTCCGAGTGATCTTCGTCGAACCCTTTGCCCATGTCGTGCAGCAGCAGGGCCAGATGCAGCAGAGACCGGTCGCTGACAGCCCGGTAGGCTTCACCCAGGGCGGTATCTTCCACCTCGAACGCGGTGCAGGCTTCAATGGCCCGCAGCGTGTGTTCGTCGACGGTGTAGCTGTGATACTGATTGAACTGCAGCAGCCCCCGCGAATGCGAAACCGCCGGCACCAGCAGGTCGAGTGTGCCGGTGGAAAACATGCTCCGCAGGACATCGCCCAGCCCGGCCGACGTCTGCATGATTTCGAGGAACACTTTGGACACGGCAGGCGGCAGGCTGGCACTGGCTTCGGGCAGGCGGCTGCGGATCAGTTCCACCAGGGAGGGCACCAGGGCGACATGATAGCGGGCGGCGGCCCGGTAGATCCGGCAGATGCCGACGAGCGAACTGCAGGCGTTATTGCGCTCCCGGGGAATCACATCCAGGGTCTTGCCGGAGATCCGGTAACGGGAGCCGGACCGGTGGCTGGTCATCAGCCGTGTCAGCCGGGACGACCATGTGCGGGGGCTGATGCGGGCCGTCAGCCGTTCGCACACATCGGCCACGCCTTTCGTGTGGCAGAAGTACTGCTGCATGAACTCTTCCACCGGCCGACGTCCCGGCCGGCCGGCAATGCCCCGCAGGTCGGCAATCCGCAGCTGTTCCTCTCGGGAGAGGTGGTCCTGCAGACGGCCGGCGGAGTAGTGCAGGTCCAGCCGGACACCAGTCAGGAATGCGTTTGCCGCATTCAGAGTATCCAGGTCCTGCTGGCTCAGTCCGCCCTGACGATGCAGTGCGGCCGGGTCGGAGGAGCCGTAGCGGGCAAAGCCCAGCCAGCGAATGAGATGAATGTCCCGCAGGCCACCGGGGGAGCGTTTCACATCGGGTTCCAGCTGGAACACCGCGCTGCCGTGCCGGTCCCGTTCGGCCCCGCGGGCGGCGAGGCAGGCCTCGATGAAGGCACTGCGGCGGCTGGCGACGACTTTGCGGTTGAAACGCTGCTGCAGACGGCGAAACACACCGGCATCGCCCCAGAGGAGGCGGGCATCGACAATTCCCGTGGCGATTTCCGCATCTTCCCGGGCGGCCAGCACGGTTTCGGCAATGTTCCGCACGCTGTGGCCCAGCTGCAGTCCACCATCCCAGCAGTCGCGCACGAACGGACCGGCCAGTTCATCGACCGACTGCCACGAACCGGATTCAAACAGCAGCAGCACGTCCACGTCTGACCAGGGAGCCACCTCGCCGCGGCCGGTTCCACCGACGGCAACCAGGGCCACCTGCCGTTCCAGATTCTTCTGACGGGACGGAAAGGTCTCCTGCAGTCGGTCGGAAAACAGGCCGGTGATGAATTCATCGATCTGCTGGCACAGGCTGGCGGCCACCAGTCGGGCATCCGTTCCACCAGCCAGCATTTCCTTTCCGGATTCCCGAATCCGGCTGACGGTGGCGCGCAGTGCGGCGCACCGTTCCACAGCCGGCAGGCTGCCGGAATCGTCAGAGGAAACTGCCTCGGTTTCTCCCGACAGAGAGCCTGGCATCAGACGCATTACCCCATTGACCGCGTGGAGGTCATCTTTCCGGGTGTTTCGCAGGGACGACGGCGCGCTGCTGATCTGGCTGAGCGCTGAATACCGGGCAGAGCGATCTCTCCCGGAATCCTGCCAGCTGCACGTTCAGGCAGAGCCATGTCAGATGGCTTCCGAGCCGGTCTCTCCGGTACGGATGCGGATGATTTCCTCCAGCCGGGTGACGAAAATCTTGCCATCGCCAATCTGGCCGGTGCGGGCGGTGGTCATGATGGTTTCCGTGGCACGGGCCACGTCTTCATCGGTTACGACGACTTCCAGTTTCACCTTGGGCAGGAAATCGACCGTGTATTCTGCACCGCGGTACGTTTCCTTGTGTCCCCGCTGGCGACCGAAGCCGCGAATTTCGGTAACGGTCATTCCCTGAATGCCGGCTTCGGTCAGCGCGTTCTTGACGTCTTCCAGCTTGTAGTGCCGGATCACTGCTTCAATTTTCTGCATCGTGCAGCCTTCCTTCGTTCAGTCGTGCTCGATTTCTATGGATTCCCGCCGGCCCGGCCGCCCCACGCAGATGCTGATCTGCCGGGCCGGCCCCTGTCTGCCGCTGGTTACAACGCCTCGTTGCCTGTCTCTCCTGTACGAATTCGAACCATTTCCGTCAGGTCGGTGACGAAGATCTTTCCATCGCCAATCTGGCCGGTGCGGGCGGTGGTAATAATGGTTTCAATCACCTGGGTCGCCTGTTCATCAGAGACGACGACTTCCACTTTCGCTTTGGGCAGGAAATCGACCGAGTATTGTGCTCCCCGATACTGTTCCTTATGCCCCTTCTGCCGCCCGAAACCTCGAACCTCGGAAACCGTCATCCCGTTCACACCGGCACGGGTCAGCGCGTCTTTGACTTCTTCCAGTTTGAAATGGCGGATAATCGCCTCAATTTTCTTCATCCGGCGAACTCCTGGGGATCGCGAGTATCTGTCACTGCTGTCAACTTCCTGCACACATTAGGATCCCGACCAGAATCCGTCATCATCACTTCCGAATAGTTTTTTCCGCCTGGCCGCCGCTGGCCGCGGATCAACCCGTGAACAGGGCGGCTGGAACCGCACATCAGTACCTGAAACCTGTGTTTCCACCGCGCGTCCCTCACAGGAAGATGTAACCTTCTTCGCCATGTTCCGTCAGATCCAGACCCTGGATTTCTGCTTCTTCATCGACCCGCAGGCCGACGAGGACATCCACCAGCCGCAGCAGGATCAGCGAGCCGATTACCGCCAGGCTGGCGGCCGCCAGAATGCTCACTCCCTGATTGAGAAACTGCCGCAGATTACCTTCCAGCAGTCCCACGGCCTCGGGCCGGCCCGTGACATGCTGTGAAGCGAAGACTCCGGTCAGCAGGGCCCCCACGGTTCCGCCCACGCCATGCACGCCAAATGCATCGAGGGAGTCATCGTACCCCAGCCGCTGTTTGAGCGTGGTGACCGCCCAGTAACAGGCCAGTGATCCACACACTCCCAGAATCAGCCCGGCCAGCGGGTCGCAGGTTCCACAGGCGGGCGTCACGCAGACCAGCCCCGCGACCGCTCCCGAGCAGGCTCCCAGCACGGAAGGCCTGCCCCGCAGAACCCATTCCAGCCCGGCCCAGGTCAGCAGGCCGGAAGCCGCTGCCAGATGCGTGGCCACGAACGCGTTCACTGCCGAAGCATTGGCTTCCAGCGCACTGCCCGCATTGAAACCGAACCAGCCAACCCACAACAGGGCTGTGCCGATGCAGGTGTAAGTCAGGTTATGTGGTGGCATGGGCTCGCGACCGAAGCCGACCCGCGGGCCAAGAACCAGCGCACAGACCAGAGCCGTCACCCCGGAGCTGATATGCACGACCGTGCCGCCGGCAAAATCAAATGCCTCCCACGGACCGACCAGCAGCCAGCCATTGTCCGACCAGACCCAGTGTGCCAGCGGGCAGTACACGAAAGTGCCCCACAGCACGCTGAACAGGGCCATGGCACTGAACTTCATCCGTTCGGCGAAAGCACCACAGATCAGAGCGGGGGTAATGATGAAGAACATGCCCTGAAACACCATGTGCAGGGCTCGGGGAATGCTGCCGGCCATCGGCACCTGGCTGACCCCCGATTCAAACTGCGGGACCACTCCCCGCATCAGCAGGTAGTCCGTTCCGCCCACCAGATTGCCGGGAACCCCGGAACCAAAGGCGAGGCTGTAGCCCCACAGACACCACACGACCGACATCAGCCCCATGAGGCTCATGCACTGCATCATCACGCTGAGAACATTTCTACGACGAACGAGCCCGCCATAGAACAGGGCGAGACCAGGTGCCGTCATCATCAGCACCAGTGCTGACGAGACCAGCATCCAGGCAGTGTTCGCACCGTCCAGTCCTTCGGCCACAACTCCTCCCGCGGGGGAAGAGATCCCGGCTTCGTCGGCGGCGATGGAGATGGATGGGGTCATGGCGAGAGGGAGCAGCAGCAGGGCTGCCCGAAGGATCAGCTGCATGAGAAATTTCCTGAGCGCGAAGAAATCGGGAATGTAAGTCGTTGTTAAGGAATGCTTTGTGTTTGAATTTCTCTTCAGGAGCGGAGGCCGTGGATGCTTCCTGCTGCCGGAAGACCGCACAGGGTGAGAGGGCCCTGCCGGAGAAACCTGCCAGATTGAAGGCTGTTCCGCTGGACGTTACGTCATGGAGCGGTCAGCATGTTTTCCAGAAGAAAGCAACTGGCATACCGTTTGAACTGCTCCGTGGCTTTCGCCTGAGATTTGCGCCGGCCGGAGCCTGCGGTGCGGCTTTTTGTGGCATCTTTCTCGCCGGCTGCTGCCCGGGCACTTTGAGAAAGCGGAAACGCAGACTGGCCGTCCCGCTTCCGCCTGAGGGGCACCGCACGCACCCGGCGCCGGCCGGTTGCGCCGGGTCGTGGCTGGCGGACTGCGAACGCAGAGGGCGGGCGGTTTCAGCCGGCAGGCGGGACTTTGAAATTCGCCACCGATTCAGCCGCAGGAGCGCAGAACAGGAGCTCAGAAAATGGCCCCACAGCACTGTATTGTGATTCCCGGGGATGATCCGCTGCAGATTGCCGATTCGCCCCGGCTGGACGCTCTGCGGGAAGTGGCCGAAGTCCAGCTGTATCGGGACCGCCCCGCCAGCCCGGAAGAGCAGTTGCGGCGGGTGGAACCGGCCACGGTGATCATCAACTCACGGGGTGCGGTGAAGTGGCCGGGAGAACTGCTGCGGCAGTTGCCCGGGCTGCAGATGATCGTGGTGTGCGGCATCGGCACCGATTCGATCGATCTGGCGGCGGCCCGCGAGTGCGGCATTGCGGTCTGCAATATCCCCGGCCGGACGGCGCCCGTGGTGGCGGAACATGCCCTCGCGCTGCTGATGGCCACGGCCCGCCGGCTGGCCTGGTTCACCGCCCGCATGAAGGCCGGCCACTGGGACCGGCGTCTGTCCGATTCACTGGCCGGGCGGACGGTGGGCGTGGTGGGGACGGGAAATATCGGCACCGAGATGATTCGCCTGTGCCGGGCCATCGGGATGAATGTCGTGGCCTGGTCGTTCCACCCCGATCAGCAGAAAGCCGAACAACTGGGCTTCCGCTATGTCGAGCTGCCGGAACTGCTGGCGACCTCGGATGCCATCAGTCTGCATGTGCGGCTGAGTGACGAGACCCGCGGGCTGATTGGCCGGCAGGAGCTGCTGCAGATGCAGCCGGGGACCCTGCTGATCAACACGGCGCGGGCCGCCGTGGTGGAGACCGCCGCTCTGGTGGACCTGCTGAATGCGGGACACCTTGGTGGCGCGGGGATAGATGTCTTCGACCAGGAGCCCCTGCCGGCAGGGCACCCGCTGCTGGAATGCGAGCAGGTGGTGCTGACGCCGCACAGTGCCGACCAGACTCCCGAAGGCGTGGACCGGCTGAACGCGGGTTGCGTGGAGAACACCCTGAAATGGATTGCGGGCCAGCCTCAGAACCGTGTGGTCTGAAACTGGCCCGCCAGTGCATCACAGAATGTCTTCCCGGCAGTCGCTCAGTTGGCGAGAGCCAGTTTCTCTTCCTTCTCGGCCTTGCGGCGGGCGACCACTTCCTCCTGGATGTTGCGGGGTACCTGAGAGTACTTCGCAAACTCCATGCTGAAGGTGCCCTTACCCTGCGTCATGGAACGCAGTTCGTTAGCGTAGTCGAACATCGCGGCCAGCGGCACTTCCGCTTCGATGACGCTGACACCTTCCCGAATGGTGGTGGAGGTAATCAGGCCACGCTTGGACGACAGG
>JAGQPV010000293.1 GCA_020426545.1 Planctomycetaceae bacterium | reverse complement strand
AACGACGGGCGGGTCGTGCATCTGGGTGGCTTCCCGCAGGAGATCGGCGGTCATCAGCCGATCGATGCGATTCATGCCCGCGGGGTGGAAGTACTGGATTCGCAGTCAGGAAATCAGGTCCACACCGGTACCGTCCACCTGGGAAAGAAGCTGCGGCCCAACCGCAGGAACGGGCGGACGGTGCTGTTTGTCAGCCGTTCTCAGCAGCCCGACGAAGAGAACCACTACACTGCCCTCAAACTCCGCTGAAGGTGCTGCCGATGCTCGCCCGTCCTTCAGGCCGCCAGGCCGGCTTCACTTTGATTGAACTGCTGGTGGTGATTGCCATCATCGCCATTCTGATTGCGCTGCTGCTGCCCGCCGTGCAGCAGGCGCGGGAAGCGGCCCGCCGCACGCAGTGCCGCAACAGTCTGAAGCAGATCGGCCTGGGGCTGCACAATTATCAGTCGACGCACAATGTGTTCCCGTTCGGCGTCGATGGAACATCCGGCAGTACGTCGGATGGTTTCAAGCTGACCACCTGGCAGACGCTGATCCTCCCGTTTGTGGACCAGGGGCCGCTGTATAACCTGTACAACTTCAATGTGCGGTTCGATCACGCGAACAATGCAAATGTCGTGCTGCAGGTGGTGCCCGTGTTTCGCTGCCCCTCGCAGCCGGCCGATGGCATTGTGGATGGTCTGTACGGGACCAGCCATTATGCGGCCAGCGGCGGGACGGTTCCCGGAAATGACGATGGCCTGCTGTACCCGCAGTCAGCCATCCGGTTCCGCGATCTCACCGATGGCACGTCGAACACACTGGCAGCGGGCGAACTGTCGTTCGAGTTCGGTGGCTGGGCCCGCGGGGCGATCAACTCGGGTTCCGGGAGTGGCAGCGGTTCGGGTTCGGGCGGTGGCTCCGGAGGAGGAGGCGGTGGTTCTGGTGGTGGTGGGAGCGGAGGCGGCTCGGGAAGCGGTTCCGGGGGCGGTGGCGGACAGGGATTCGCCCGGGGTGTCGTTCGCTGGTGGCAGGCAGCTGCCAGCTGCGCCACGGCGGGCATTAATCTGCCATCGACGGGCTGTTCCGACGATGCCGAGCGACGGTTCCAGTTTTCCAGCACGCATGAGGGCGGGTGTCATTTCGCTCTGGCCGATGGCAGTGCCCGGTTCGTGAGCGAGAATCTGGACGTCAATGTGCTGCGGGCGCTGGTGACCCGCAGCGGGGGCGAAGTGGTGGGCGAGTTCTGAGGACACGGCCCGGAGCCCGTCGCTGATTGCAGGCCCGATGATTGCGGGGCCTGGCCGGCAGCGGTACTCTGCAGCTGCAGGCATTCCCGTCGCAGGTGGTGAGGGACCACCCTGCAGGGCTGTCTGTCTGCCGCCAGTTCCAGCGCTGTCTCAACTGTCCTCTGGTGCGTGCAGGCCCCCCGCAGTTTCCCGGTCCGGCTGCAGCCGCCACCGGATTCGAACAGACAAAGCCAACTCCCGCCGGAGACTCCAGCCATGTCGATTGCTGCCGATTCCCCCTTCGTCCGCCTGCATCCGGATGACAATATCGCCATTGCCCGGGCGAATGTGGGAACGGGCGTCCCGCTGCCCGGAGCGGGTTCCGTCAGCACGACGGAGCCGGTCGATCTGGGGCACAAGGTGGCACTGGTTCCCCTGGCCAAAGGAGATCCGGTCCGCAAGTTCGGCCAGCTGATTGGCTTCGCGACCGAACCGGTGGCGGCGGGGGAATGGGTCCATTCCCACAATCTGGCAGTCGGCAGCCGCAGCCAGGATTACGAGTTCGCCACCGCCATTCCGCCGGCCCCGGCCCCCTGCCCCGAGCGGACCTTCCCCGGTTATCGCCGGGCCGATGGACGCATTGCAACGCGGAACTACATCGCCCTCATCAGCACGGTGAACTGTTCGGCCACGACAGCCCGCAACGTGGCGGCTGCGTTCGATCAGTCTCTGCTGGCCGATTACCCGCAGATCGATGGTGTGGTGGCGCTGACGCACCAGGGCGGCTGTGCGATGCAGTACGGCGGTGAGGATCACGAGCAGCTGTCCCGGACGCTGGCGGGCTTTGCCCGGCACCCGAATATCGCCGCTTATCTGATTCTCGGTCTGGGCTGCGAAACCGGTCAGGGTTCGTTTCTGGTCGATCGCAACGGGCTGACGCAGCTGACTCTGCCCGGTGAAGAACCGGAGACCCTGCCCCTGATGATGAATATTCAGGACGTGGGCGGTGTGCGGAAAACCGTGGACCGGGCCGTGGGCGTGCTGAAGGAAATGCTGCCGGAGGTGAATAAGTTCCAGCGGGAACCGGTGCCCGTCAGCGAACTGATTCTGGGTACCGAATGCGGTGGCAGCGATGGCAACAGCGGCGTGACCGCCAACCCGGCGGTGGGCATTGCCAGCGACCTGCTGGTGGCGCACGGGGCCACATCGATTCTGGCCGAAACGCCCGAGATTTATGGCGGCGAGCACCTGCTCACGCGGCGGGCTGTCAGCCGGGAGGTGGGCGAAAAGCTGATTGAACGTATTCGCTGGTGGGAAGAGTACACCGGCAAGTTCGGCGTGGAGATCGACAACAATCCGTCCGTCGGCAACAAGAAGGGCGGGCTGACAACCATCTGGGAGAAATCCCTCGGTGCCATCGCCAAAGGCGGCAGCACGGCGCTCCGGCAGGTGTATCGTTTCGCCGAACCCGTGACGGAAAAAGGCTTCGTGGTGATGGATTCGCCCGGTTACGACCCGGCATCGGTGACGGGCATGGTGGCCGGCGGGGCGAACGTGGTCGTGTTCACCACCGGGCGGGGCAGCTGCTTCGGCTGCAAGCCGGTGCCGTCGATCAAGATCGCCACCAACACGCCGATGTACGAGCGGATGATCGACGACATGGACCTGAATGCCGGCACCATTCTGGATGGTGTGCCGGTGGAGGAAGTGGGCCGCGAAATCTTCGAGAAGATTGTGGCCGTAGCCGGCGGAGAGAAGACGAAGAGCGAACAGCAGGGCATTGGCGATTCCGAGTTCTGCCCGTGGAGCATCGGCCCGGTGCTGTAGTCTGGCTGGCTCTGGTCATCCCGCATGGCGGGCAAATGAAAACAGCTCCCGCGATCGCTTCCTGAGAAGTCGATCACGGGAGCTGTGGTATTTCTGCAGTGGCTGAGGATGGCTTGCTGCCGCACAGCCAGCCCTGCAAAATTACGTGGCTGAGGCGGGGCCTTACAGCCCTTTGAGCAGCTCGGCCACTTTGCCTTCGAACTTTGCCTGCCACTCGGGGGCCAGCAGGCAGTCGCTGTCTTCCTGGGCACCGCCCACGTTCAGCAGCTGCTCGGCCGTGGGCGAGTAGTAGATGTAGCCGTTGGTGTAGCCGGCGACGAAGGTCTTCGGGTGGGGTGAAGCCTTCTTGATGTTCAGGCCGATCTGCGCCACCAGCTCTCCCGGGAACGTGGCCAGCACGAAATCGCCGACCCGCAACGCACAGACTTCCACATCGATCGACCGTTTGCCGGCGGCGACGGCGCGGGCTTCGTGCTTATTCAGCAGGGCGAGATTTGTCTGCAGCCGGGTGAGTTCTTCCATGGTGTGGATGTTGGCGATGTACTGCTGCAGATTGCGGCGGTTCTCGGCATCCAGCGCGCGGAGATGGTCCCTTCCCAGCTCATCCTCGCTGAGATACGCGTGCGAATAGTAGGAAGGGAAGTCGCCGTTGACGCTGTACTTCACCATCAGCGGCAGGAAGGTCTTCAGGTTCAGGCTTGTTCCCCGAAGCGTGCGCAGCATGCGTTCCCGCTCGGTCTCCATGGCGGCGATGCGGCTGGCCAGGTCGGCCCGCGGCAGTTCCAGCGTGTGGTTGATGATCTTCAGCCGGCTGTCGGCCGTGCATTCAATCTCGCGAATTCCTTTGAGCGTGCTGAGCGCCAGAATGTTTCCCAGTGGCTCGGCATGGCGGGGAGCATCGACCTGCTTGTAGCGGGCCGGGTTGATGTCTCCGCCGCAGCCCTGCACGAACAGAGCGACCGCTCCGTCGCCGAGGTTGTCTTCGATGACTTCGGACGAAAACCCGGTCATGTCGGCCGTGTTCTTTGCTCCCGGCACACCCTGAATCGGGTGGCAGGCGAAGTTGTACACCACGGCCACGGGAGTGCCATCGAGCCGGTTGAGCTTGAGGATGCCGATCTCGGGATCGATCGGGCCGGAGCCCACCACTTCTTCATCGGGCGGGAGAGCGTAGGCGTGCCGCACGTCGGCCTCGCGGCCGCTCTTGAGCTTCAGCCGGCGGTTCTCCTGAATGCGGTCTTCGTGCCCGCTGCCGGCACCCACCTGCACCGGCACCATGTTCTCGCGGGCCTGCTTCACCGCCTGGAATGTGCGTTCGCCCACATCGGTGCAGGGAATGCCGTGGCAGTGGCTGGCGTTGACCAGCACGCTTTCGGGCGGAATGCCGAGTTCGCTTTCCAGCCGGGCCCGCAGTTCGGGCAGGTACTCGTTGGTGACATAACCGATTTCGCCGATCGCCACGACATCGAGCGTGATGAGGGTGGCGGTGACATCTCCACTCTGGAGGACCAGCGCCCGCACGTGCAGCCGTCCATCAACCGGGCCGGCGTCGGGGCTGGTGATATCGACTTTCGCGGCGCCGGCTTTCAGTTCGGCCGCACCGGCTGCCTGCGCGGAAAGCAGAGAACTGCCGGGCAACAGGGTGGCCAGCAGCAGAATTGTCAGAGCGGAAAACCGCAGGCGGGCCTGACTGCGGAATGCAGGCTGAGGCGACAGACGAAGGCGGGCTGTCGGTGGCATCTTGAAAACTCCGGAAGGGGATTGATCGGGAAATACGGAACGAGCAGGTCAAACAAAGGGGGAGGGATGCAGCGTGGTGGTGAGAGCAGCGTTCCAGCTGCACCGGCAGGCAATGGCCCCATAATACCAGCGTCGCCTGCCCTTTGCCGACCGTAGCCGGTGAAAACCGGGTTTTACTGTGGCACATTCCCTCCAGACCTGTCAGGATTCGGCACGGGAGTCTGTGTCCGGGCGCGGCTTCAGCCAGCAGGTCTGGCGGGGCAGTCCGGCGGGCGGAACTCCCGGAATGTCCTCTGCAATTCTGCCGTTTTCTCCCTGAACGGGCCGTTTTTCTCTCCTGATTTCCGTCCCGCGTCTCACCAGGCCTGCGGACGAAGTAAAGGTTGCTGTATGAAGCTTGGCGTTCTGTCGTGCAGTCCTCATTGCTACAGCACACGTCGGCTGCGGGAAGCGGCTGAGTCACGCGGGCATGAAGTCCAGGTGCTCAATACGCTCAAATTCGCGATCGATCTGGCTGAGGGTGAGCCGGATCTGTTCTACCGGCAGAAGCATCTGACACACTACGACGCCGTGCTTCCCCGGATTGGTGCCTCGATCACTTACTTCGGGACGGCGGTGGTTCGCCAGTTCGAGCAGATGGATGTGTTCTGCACGAACTCCTCCGCCGGGATTTCCAACTCGCGGGACAAGCTCCGCAGCCTGCAGATTCTCAGCCGGCACCAGATCGGCATTCCGCAGACGACGTTCGTCCGCGACCGCAAAGACGTGCTGCCCGCCATCGAGCGGGTGGGCGGTGCCCCGGTGGTGATCAAACTGCTGGAAGGCACCCAGGGCGTGGGAGTGATTCTGGCGGATTCCGTCAAAGTGGCGGAAGCCATCATCGAGACACTGCAGAGCACCCGTCAGAACGTGCTGGTGCAGAAGTTCGTCGCCGAGAGCAAGGGCCGGGATATCCGTGCTCTGGTGGTGGGCGACCAGGTGGTGGCCGCCATGCGGCGGGTGGCCCAGGGCCAGGAATTCCGCAGCAACGTGCACCGTGGCGGGCGAACCGAAGCGGTGGAACTGGATGAGGAATATCAGAAGACGGCCGTGCGGGCCGCACAGATCATGGGTCTGAAGGTCGCCGGTGTGGACATGCTGGAGGCGAAAGACGGCCCTCAGATCATGGAAGTCAATTCCTCGCCCGGCATGGAAGGCATCGAAACCTGCACTCAGCTCGATGTGGCCGGGGCGATCATCGATTACATAGCCGCTCAGGTGGACTTCCCCGAAATCGACCTGCGGCAGCGGCTGACAGTCAGCCGCGGCTACGGCGTGACGGAGATTCATATTCCGGAAGGCTCGGAATATGTGGGCAAGGCGATGAAGGAGTCGGGCCTGCGGGACCGCGATATCAATGTGCTCACGCTGTATCGCGGTACCACGGTGATTCCCAACCCCCGGTCGGACAGAATTCTCGAACCGGGCGATCGCCTGCTGTGCTTCGGCAAGCTGGAACTGATGCGGGATCTGGTGCCGACCCGCACCCGCCGTCGCCGCCGGCCGGAAGTTCAGGAACTGCCGGTCACGCCGGAAACCGAAGCGGCCGCCGCCCATGCCGAGGCAGGGCCGGAGGCCGGTGCTGAAGTGCCCACCGACTGGACACCCAGGGAAGAAGACTGAACTGAGGTGTTACTGCTTTCGGGTTGGCCGGAAATTCCAGGGAACCGCCGCGGAGGTTACCAGGGCGTCCCACCAACCGGCAGTCCGTCGCTCGGATGTCCCAGTTGCTGGTACAGGGCCAGGTTGACGCTGTTGCTGACAAACTGCGTACTGCCGTCAACCAGCAGCACATGCACGCCACCCTGGTGGTAGCTGGAGGCTGAGACGTAGCTGGTCCAGCCGTGTGTGGTGCGAATGCCGGGATTGGTCAACTGCTTCCAGACGAAGTTCGGCCCGACCGCCGTGTTGAGCGGGGCGTGCCAGCTGGCCCAGCTGGGCCAGGCATGCGACTGCGGCAGATTTTCGGCAATCAGCATGACATTGGTGGTGCCATCGGTCACGTCGCGGATGCGCAGGACACCACCGGGGCGGCGGTCCCACATGCCCTGCGGGTAGGACGGTGAAGTTGTCGATGTGGGATAACTGACCCCATTGATGCCTTTGTAGTCGGTCACACCCACGGCTGCCGTCCGGTCACAGGCGGAGGTGGAATACGGCAGGCACCAGTTGTTGCGGAGGTAGTTGTCGGTCTGTTCGGAAGTCACGCCGCCGTTGGGGTTGCTGGGGCAGAGATAAGCCGGCATCGTCATGCGGGCAATTTCGAGGTTGGAAGGTGTTCCTGTCGCGGCGGACACGCCAGCTTCAAAATTGATTTTGTTGTACAGCGGCGCCTGATCGATGTAGGGCAGAATCAGAGCCCGCCAGCTCCACCCGCTGAGTCCCACGCTGACACACTGCGTGCCGTTCAGATAGCAGCCCATGTTTTTGGGGAAGCACTTGTGCGAATCGTGGTAGTTGTGCATCGCCAGGCCAATCTGCTTCAGATTGTTCCGGCACTGGGTGCGGCGGGCGGCTTCCCGGGCCTGCTGGACAGCCGGCAGCAGCAGGGCAATCAGAATGGCGATGATGGCAATC
>JAGQPV010000292.1 GCA_020426545.1 Planctomycetaceae bacterium | reverse complement strand
CCCGCCGGCCCTGCGGGACTAAGATATTGGAACATGAAAATGCGGGCCTGGCACATCTGGTTGTGTTCGCTGCCACCCCTGGGATTGGCGCTGGCACTGCCCGTCACGCGTTCCGCCTGGCTGGAGGGCGAGTTCGACGTCTCCGGACTGGCGGCGGTATTCTGGATCGTGCTGGATGCGATTCTTCGCGTTGCCAGGCTGGTGACGGTTCCCTCTGTTACGGCCGTGGCCGGTGCGTGGTTCAGCGTGGCCTGGGTGCTGGTGTTTGCATCCATCCTGCTGAGCCCGGTGACCGTGTTCTCCCGGGCTCCCGCTGCCAGTGGTCGGCGGAATGCCTGTCTGCTGCTGCAGATCCTGTTGTTCGCGACGACCTATGGATTAACCCTGCTCGAGTCACAGGACATGCATGAGTCATTCCGGTTTGCCGGTTACCGGTGGCTGGGAGTCGCTTTACTGGTTCTGTCGCTGGCGTTCTGTATGAGAATTGTGGAGATTCGACCACCCGCCAGGGATTTCACTGTGGAGTAGTGCTGCGGGGCTCCCGTTCCAAGCCGAATTTCAGCGGAAAGGATTCCATGCTGAAGACGATTGCGAAGATCTATAAACAACTGCCCATTGTTCGTGAGCTGCGGGAGATCAGAGATTCACGGCTGCGGAGCGAGGCCCTGCTGGCTGCCGGCCAGGTGATTCGCCTGCTGGACTTCGAACTGCGGGACCACCCGCGATACGGCGACCCGCAGCGGCTTCTGTGCTATCACGCCCAGGCGTGCTCGCAGAACAGCGAAGACGGCATCATTCATGAGATCTTCCGCCGCATCGGCACATCGACGCGGGTCTTCGCGGAAGTGGGCGTGGGTTCCGGCAGCGAGAACAACACGGCATTTCTACTGTCGCAGGGCTGGACCGGGTTCTGGATTGACGGATGCAGCGACTACCTGCAGGCTCTGAAAGGCCGGCCCGATCTGGGGGACGGCTGTCTCCGGCATCGGACGGCCCATGTGACCGCGGAGAATATCGCCAGCCTGTTTGAGCAGCTGGGCGTGCCGCCGGAGTTCGACCTGCTGTCGCTGGATATCGACCAGAATACCCACCGTGTGTGGCAGGCGCTGACGGACTTCCGGCCCCGCGTGGCGGTGATTGAATACAACGCGGCCATTCCGCCCGATGTGGAGTGGGAGGCGATTTACGACCGGCAGCGAGCGTGGGATGGCTCGCAGAACTACGGGGCCAGCCTGAAGACGCTGGAACGGATCGGCCGCGGCCTGGGGTACAGCCTTGTTGGTTGCGATATCACGGGCGTGAACGCGTTTTTCGTTCGCGAGGAGCTGACGGCAGGCCAGTTCGCGGAGCCCTTCACGGCTGAGAATCACTACGAGCCGGTGCGGTACGCGATGATTCACCGCCGCGGACACCGGGCCGCGATTCTTGATCGACAGGCACCGGGATAACGGAGCTTCGCGGGTCGGGCGGTGTTGAAAACGCGCGAACCGATCCGCCTCTGACCAGACCGGGCCGCAGCATGCAGAAACGTCGAGTCGCGTCCTGACGTATCAGCAGTAGCGTAACAACGTTCCCGTGTTTTCCAGGAGACTGCGGTGCCTGGTTGGCGCGGCCCCACTGCCTGGGCCACAATCGACGCACGAATTCTCGGTTTCCTGTCCCGCAGAATCTGACCGCGCTCCCCCGGAGGACTGCCATGACTTCCCGTTTCCCGTCTGTTGCAGCCGGCCTCCTGCTGCTGGCCTGCTCTGTCGGTCCCACGGCTGCTGCAGCCGCCCATCCCAATGGCGTTGTGTGGGAGGGCGACAAAGGCCCCGGCGCGGGAAAGCACATTGTCTTCATCGCCGGAGACCATGAATACCGGGGCGAAGAAACTCTGCCCGCCCTGGCCCGCATTCTGGCCCGGCATTACGGCTTCAAGTGCAGCTTCTTTGTCACCACCGATCCCGAGGACGGCACGATCAAACCGGGCAGCAACCACATCACCGGGCTGGAAGCACTCAGGACCGCCGACCTGATGGTCGTATTCACCCGCTTCCAGGCCTTCAACGACGAACAGATGCAGCACATCGATGATTACCTCGCCAGCGGAAAGCCCGTGATCGGTCTGCGGACCAGCACTCACGGTTTTAAGGGCCTGAAAGGCGATTTCGCCCGCTACAACGATGGCTACCAGGGCGACGACAAAGTCTGGGAGAACGGCTTTGGCGAAGCGATCCTGGGCGAACACTGGGTGGGCCACTACGGCCGCAATCACCAGCAGAGTTCCCGCCTGCAGCTGGCAGCAGACCAGTCAGAACACCCGATCCTCCGTGGGGTGAAAGATGTCCACACTCAGTGCGGCGGGTATGTGGCCCACCCCCGCGAAGGCAGCCAGATTCTGGCGCGAGGGGTGATTCTTAACGGGATGAAAGCCGACGCTCCGGCCGACCCGAGCAAGGAAATCCTTCCCGTTGCCTGGGTGCGGCAGTACCGGACAGACAAACCCCGGTCACGCGTATTTGCAACCACGCACGGCGCGTCGGAAGACATTCTCAACGAAGGCTTCCGCCGCATGCTGGTGAACGCGCATCTGTGGTGTCTGGGGCTGGAAGACGCGATCGAGTCCGACAGCAACGTCGACTTCGTCGGCCCCTACCATCCGCTCACCTTCAAGTTCGGGGGCTATCGCCAGGGCGTCAAACCGGCCGACCTTGAAGGCTTCGACAGCCCCATCCTCGGCGAGTGACAGCGCAGCCTGTCCCCGCACGCCGAAGCTTTGAGCGCTTTGCCGCCAGCCATTTTCCCGCCCCGGCGGCATTCCAGGCGGTGGTCTCCACCACCGTCCTGGGACGCCCCGACCACTCGACTATTTGCTCCAGGCCCGCCGCAGGAAGTCCACGGCGTTCCGATACATGAACCCTTCGATGTCCTCCTCCGAGTATCCCCGGGCACGGAACAGACCGGGCAGGGTCTGCAGGTCGGCGATGGAGTTCAGGTCCATGGGAGTCTGCTCCGTGCCGAAACCGCCATCGAGGTCCGTTCCGACACAGACATGAGCGGCGCTGCCTGCCAGCTGGCAGATGTGATCGACGTGGTCGCAGATCCGCTCGATCTTCAGCTGGAAGTGCTCCGGTCGGCTTTCCAGATGTCTCCAGCCGGGCACCATCATGATGGCGTCAAACGCCATGCCCAGCAGGCCGCCCCGCTCGGTCACCGCTTTAATCTGATCATCCGCGAACTGACGGTTCCACGGGGCGAGTGTCCGGCAGTTCTGGTGGCTGGCCCACAGCGGCCCTTCGTAAATATCAAGTGCATCCCAGAACGTCTCATCGCACAGATGGGTGACGTCGAGGATAATTCCCAGCCGCTGCATCTCCCGGATCAGGTCCTTCCCGGCCGGATGCAGGGGGCCCACGGAATCCGTGCCATCGGCGTAACGGCCCGGTCCATAGTGAGCCGGCCCCAGTGCCCGCAAACCGTTCTCGTAACTCCGTTCGAGATAGTCGAGGTTGACGATGGAGTCGGCCCCCTCAAGGCTCAGCACAAAGCCAATCGGCAGTTTGCCCGGCTGCTGCTTCGACTCCACAACGTATGGCGTGCCATCATCGCAGGGGGGCGACTTTTTCCAGAGTTCCACATGAGCATCCAGCTCGGCCGCGTTGGTGATCGGCGTCATCTCGCCGAGTTCCGTCATCACCCGACACCAGGCGAGCTGCCCCTGAGTCTGCGCCCACGCCTGCTCGGGAGAACTGTGGCCGGGCAGCTTGTGAAAATACCCCGAGTGGCGGCCGATCAAAGTCGCCACGCACAGCCCGACGTTGCCTTTACGCATTTCCGGCAGGCAGACCGTATTATTCCCCCGGTCGACGAAATCGGTCATCAGCCCTTCCCAGCGGCGAATGCGTTCCAGCGACCAGCGCAGATCACGGTTCCACTGCATGGCATTCATCGACAGATCAAGATGGACGTCGAAGATCAACGGCTTTTCCATGAGTTCCTCTGAGACGTAATGACGTTATGGGCAGCTTAAGTGGTGAATCCCGATGAACAGACCACGGCACCCGTCGGCGGCGCCGCTGGCTTGAGGCAGCAGAGAACGAGGCGAGATCCGTTCCGCGATGGTCCGGAAGAGACGGAACGGTGTCGTTGGAGGGCCGCCTCCTGTCTCCACGAACGCGCCATGGAGACGCTCCACAAGACTACTCCGCCGGTGCCAGGTTCGCCACTGAGCGATGGGAGCGGGTCGACGCTGAGAGCCCTGTTCACCAACCGGGTCCCGCCGATCGTTAAACGCGCGGTGGCTGTGGAACCATCTGCCCCTGATGGGAAACCGGGGGCGACGGCAGTCTAATTTACTGCCCCGGACATCGGCCCCCCCCAGGGTGACGGTCCACTCGTTGGCCTCGACCATCCCGTCCGCAGGAGCGGGCTTCGCAGCCCGGTTCCATCTGGTGCGGTGCGACGCATACGGTGTCTCAGGGCCCGGTTTGCTTCTGAAAACGAAAGGACCAATTGCATTTCGATTCCTCGCAACGTATCGTTTCTGTGCAGCATGGCCAAACTTCTACTGGGGTTTACCCGAAGCATCTTGGGACAAGGTGGGATGATTACTGATGCTGGAAGGATCGTTGACCTGTTTTCTGGATCAGTTGCGGCAGGGGGACCCCGATGCGGCAGAGCAGGTCTGGTTGCGGTCGGCCCCCCGAATTCTGGCGATTGCCCGCAAAACGCTCTCGCATCAGCCGCAACGATTCACCGACTCCGATGATGCCGCTCAGAGTGCGTTTTTCAGCTTCTGGAAACGTGCGACCCGGGGAGATTTCGCCGGCGATTTCAACCGTGAGAATTTCTGGAAGCTGCTGACCACAATCACCGTGCGGACAGCGCTCAAGCATCAGCAGCGGGAAAAGGCGCAGAAGCGGGGCGGAGGGCGGGTCTACGCTGAATCGAGCCTCGCGGGCCAGGGGGAGACGCCGTTTCGTCTGGATCAGGCACTGGCCCAAACGCCGGTCCACGACTTCGACATGATCTGTGAGGACCTGTTACTCCAGCTCGATGGGGATTTGCGTTCCGTGGCTCTGCTGAAGCTGACCGGTCATACGCACGCGGAAACTGCAGAACTTCTCGATTGCAGTATCAGCAGCGTGGAACGCAAGTTACGGCTGATCCGCAAAGCCTGGCAATCAGAATCCGCCGAAATTCCCGAAGAAATGTGACGGTTCAGCGGGCTGGTTGGGAACAGGAGGATTGAGTGCAGCTTCCTTGCGGAGGCTGACGCTGCCCGGTTCGCCAGATGGACAACCAGAATGGCCGAAAACGAAAAATCCCTGCCTTTCGGAATGGCCCGCAAGCTCGACCGGATCTGTGACAGGTTCGAAGCCGAGTTCCAGGGTGGCAAACAGCCCCGGATCGAAGACTATCTGACAGATGCTGCAGGCGAAGAGCGGGAGGCCCTGCTGAAATCGCTGCTGCAGATCGAGCTCGAACTGCTCCGTCGGGCCGGTCAGGAACCTGATCCGGCCGCGTATCTCAGCCGGTTTCCGGGTTCTCCCGCAGTCATCGACAGTGTCTTCACTGAGCACGAACAGCGGACAGGACAGGCGGCCGATCTCAGTCGCACCCGGATCGGGCCAACCCCCTCGGCAGCAACCGGACGGAAGGAAACGATCTCCTTCGGCAGGGCTTCCGCCGATACCTCCACGGACCTGCAGCAGCCCCGAAAGGACGGAACAGCCCTCAGCAAAGGTGACACGCTGGGACGGTTCGAGATCCTGAAGGTCCTCGGCGAAGGGGGATTCGGTCGAGTCTACCATGCGAATGATCCGCAGCTCGATCGGGAAGTTGCCCTGAAAGTCCCGCACGTTGCCGCACTGGGATCGCCCGAGATGCTGGAGCGGTTCATGCAGGAAGCCCGCTCGGCGGCGAATCTGCTGCATGCCAACATCTGCCCGGTCCATGAGATCGGTGAGTTCGACGGCCAGCCCTACATTGTCATGGCCTTCATCGATGGCAAGTCACTCTCCGCTTTCATTAATCCGAACAAGCCACTGTCGGAAAGACAGGTCTGCCTGATCGTTCGCAAGGTTGCCCTGGCGATTGAAGCGGCCCACAGAAGCGGGGTGATCCATCGGGACCTGAAGCCGGACAACATCATGATCGATCGTTCCCGTCGGGAACCGGTCGTCATGGACTTCGGCCTCGCCCGTCGCGAAACCCGGGGGGAAACCCAACTGACTCAGGTCGGTCAGATCATGGGAACCCCGACCTACATGCCTCCGGAGCAGGCCAAAGGAGACATCGAGAACATCGGCCCCCACTCCGACGTCTACAGCCTCGGCGTGATCCTGTACGAAATGCTGACTGGCGAGCGTCCCTTCACCGGTTCGATTGCCGAAGTGCTGGCATCCATCCTCAAGGACCAGCCGACACCGCCATCCACCCATCGCCCGGATCTCAGCCCGGAACTGGAGGCGATCTGCCTGAAGGCCATGGCGAAAGAGCCCGGCGGCCGTTTCAGCAGCATGGCCGAGTTCGCCCATGCCCTGGGCGACTTCCTGAAACAGGCTGGCACATCCGGACCCAACCCGGTCTCCAGACCAGGCAGGACAAAAGAGCAACAGGAGAATGAGGACCACGCCGGTCTGACCGCCTTCTTCGAAGCCCCCAGACTCGGTAAGGCACTCGACAGATACCTGTCTCGAAAGAACGCGGGCCTCTGGAGCAGTCGCTCTCCCCTGACAAAAATCCTCATTGGCACCGCCGCCCTGGCCCTGCTGGCCTTTCTCAGTGTCATCCTGTTCCGCACGAAGCATGGCACGGTGCAACTGGAGATTCTGGACCCGTCGATCAATGTCACTTTCGCTGGCGAAACCATCACCGTTGACAACGACGGCAAACTCATCGAGATCACCCCGGGGCCGCATCACCTCCTCGTCAGCTACGAGGGCCTGGAAATCCCCGTTGAAAAACCGTTCGAAGTCAAACGGGGAGAAACCACCGCCCTGCGAGTCACCCGGATCGGCAGCGAAGTCCACGTTCTGCAGCCCGGCGATCCGGTTCCTGACTCTGCTCCTCCACCAGTTACCGTTGCTTCCACGGAACTGCTGCACACGCTCGCCTCGGATCCTGCACATGTCTGGGACATCGCCTTTTCCCCGGACGGCAACATGATCGCTGCCGCGAATGATGGCAGTTCCGTGAAAATCTGGAATGCCAACACAGGGGAACTGGTTCACACGCTGTCCGAGTTTGAGAGTCCGGTGTTCTGTGTTGCGTGGTCCCCTGACGGAAAACTGCTGGCGACGGGGGATTCCCACCGCTCCACCAGTGGAAAGCAAAAGTCCGGGACAGCCGCGCTCTGGAGTACGAGCGACTGGAAAAAGACGACGACAGTGACGGACACTAAGGCGG
>JAGQPV010000291.1 GCA_020426545.1 Planctomycetaceae bacterium | reverse complement strand
TACGACGGATGTCGAGTTTCTGCCCGCTGGCCTGCCGGGCCGGCTGAGTCTCTTTCGTCGGGCTGCCAGTTACGATGCCGTCTTCCTGCAGAAGCGGCTGCTGGGCTCGCTGGAACTGTCCGTCCTGCGGTACTTCGCCCGGCGACTCGTGTTCGATCTGGATGATGCCGTGATGTATGACGGCAGTGGCCTGCCCGACCGGCGCAGGCAGAATCGGTTTCGGGCCGTTGTTCGTGCCGCCGACCTGGTCATCTGCGGGAACAGTATTCTGGCCGATGAAGTTCTGGCGGTCAGTCAGCAGTCGCCCGTGGTCATTCCCACCGCCATCGATGCGGACCTGTTTCACCCACGGATGCGAACAGCGTCGCCTGGTCCCGGTCAGCCGGTCACTATTGGCTGGACAGGCTCCCGCAGCACGGCCCGCTATCTGGGCGAGCTGTTTCCCGTCCTCGCCCGCCTGGGCTCGAACGTCCGTCTGAAAGTCATTTCCGACAGTGTGGAATCACTGAATGTCGAAGAACTGGGGCCGGTGCCTCTGGAATTCATCCCCTGGAGTACGGAGGTGGAAGTTTCCGCAGCGGCCACGTTCGACATTGGCCTGATGCCACTGCCCGATGATCCGTGGACCCGCGGAAAATGCGGCTTCAAAGCGCTGCAGTATATGTCGCTGGGAATTCCCGCTGTCTGCAGCCCCGTGGGGGCCAACTGCGAGATTCTCGACCACGGACAGGCCGGGTTTCTGCCTGCCACAGCCGACGAATGGTACAGCGTGCTGATACGGCTGAGCGACAATGCCCGGCTGCGGCAGACCACGGGGCAGGCTGGCCGCCAGCGGATCGAATCCATCTACGACGTCCGGATTCAGGCCCCGCTGCTGGTGGCCGCCGTGGAGCAGACCTGCCATCAGGCTGTCCGGGTCGCCTGATGGCAGGCCACTGAGGCGAAGGTGTGGAGGGCTTCCGGGCTTTTCGCTGAGCATGCGTCGGGGTATTCTGCAGACAGCCTCCGCTGGCTCTGGTTGCGGAAGCGTTCCCGCTCCGACTCATTCTCAGGAACAGGCAGCACCATGGAAGTCGCTCAGATCGTGGTCATCGTGCTGGGAATCCTTGTCTGCACGGGCGGAGGCCTGCTGGCCATGCTGCCCGATATGGAGCGGCTGCTCAGCTTCCTGCCGGTCTATGTACTGACCATGTCTCTGTACCTGTGTGGCATGGCCATCATCTTCTGGTACGAGCCCATCGCCCGCCAGGTCAGTGGCGCCCTCTCCGGCAGTTGAGCTGCGATGCGGCCTGTCGCCATGGCCTGATGGCCGGCTCGCCCGTCATCAGCGCAGCCTCCACCAGCAAGTCGTGCCGTGGGAGTTTGGCGAATTCTGAACCCGACGAGAGACGGAGAATCTCCGGCGGAAGGTTGGAAACGCCAGCCTTTGAAAGGCTGGAAGTAGAGGGGGGCGGCGGTGAAAATGGCCATCCGTAGCCATTCACCGAAGCGTCGGTATCCTTACCGTCGTAGTCGCGTGGGGTGCGACGCGCCGCGAATCTCTTCAGCCGATGAGTTGAAAATCGGTTGAGAGAAAGAGAATGCCCTCAGGAAGGGGATCCGTTCAACCTTCGGAATCACGCTGTATTCGTGGGGAAACTGAAGCAGTAGAATGGGTTGAGCTACTGTTTCAGGGGACCTTCCTCAGTTCCGAAGTCCCGGTTCCAGCACCTTCCTGAGAGCGGCTGGGTCGTTTAAGTCAACTGGCTCAATCTCAGAGTGTTTGAGTTGCAGTTGATGCAGGCGACATAATGCAGATGCCGTGCCAGTTCTGCGCCGCTCTTGCCAGGCGGCAGCGAACCGCATCGGCGCCGAAACCTCTGGCCGCACGATTTTCGCTGAAAATCAGGGTGTAAAACTCGTTCCCACCCCATAAGAGCTCGCTGAACTTTTCTACGAACGGTTGCACGAACCGGCGCCGAGAATTGAGAGTTCGGCGCTGATTCGGTATAAGTGGATGTGCTCGGCGCCGATATTTGGCTGTTTCGGCGCCGATGGCGCTGCTTGTTCAGTCGCAATCCTGCCGATTCGTTACGTCCAGAAAACGACCCCCTGAACTCCCGGACTACCCATGCCGCAGAATCACCGTAATTTACGCAGGTGGATTGCGGTCTCGGGCGCGGTGGTGCTGGTCTATTCCGTGGTGGTGGCTCTATATGTCGCCTCCAGTCCGGACCTTCGGTTGCGGGCGCTGCTGCTGGGCAGTGTGGCTGCGGAGCAGCCTTCCGCCGGTGTGGAACTGCATCAGGTCGAAGGGCTGGAGTTCTCTGGAGAAGAAGGTGCTCCGCCACCGCGTCCCGGCGATATTCTGCTGCAGGTCGGGCCCCTGCGGGTGGAATCCTTTCTGCAGTTTGCCAGCATTCCCGACCTGATTCGCGGGCAGGAGATTCCTCCGGGCGGTCATACCTTCTTCGAGGCGGAGCCCCCTTCTCCTCTGCTGCCCTGGCTGGTTTCGGATACTCTGGGCGATCGGTGGGTCCGCATCGAGTTTCGCCGCGCGGATTCGGACAATGTGATTCGCGGCTTCGCCCGGGTGCAGATGCTGCCACTGGCGGAAATCCTGCTGACGCACATCTGGCTGGTGCTGCAGCTGGGAGTGACGTTCACCGCGGCAGTGGCGGCCTGGCATCGCCCGCAGGATCGGTCGACCCGGCTGTTTTACGCCATGACGTTGCTGACCACGGTCGCCTTTGTGGGCGGTTCACACTGGTGGATCGTCAGCGGACGGCTGTCACTGCTGCTGCCGCTGGTCCTGGCCGCTTTGCTGCTGCCGGCTTCGTATGTCCATTTTCTGGTGGTGTACCCCCGGCCCCGGCCCTTTCATGTCCGGCACCCCATGCAGGTGGTGGCGGCAATTTACGGGGCTCCGCTGCTGCTGGCGGTGGTGCTTGCGGCTGCGGTCAGCGGTTCGACGGTGCTGGCTGGCAGTCCGGCGTTCTCTGGCACGCGGGCCGGGTTGGATGTCACGGACTGGCTGCTCTCGGCCATTCGCAGCTGTGTTTCCGTGGCGCTGGTCCTGGCTTTCGTTTACTTTTCCGCAGCTGCGGCTCTGTTGATTCACAGTCTGCGGACCACCGACCGTCCCATCGAACGGTTGCAGCTGCGATGGATTCTGGCGGCCGAACTGGGAGCGCTGCTGCCGGTGGGGTACACGCTTTATCTGGCCGCGTTTGACCGGGTCGGTTTTGCATTTGGTGCGGCACGCGGGCCGATGTTTGCCGCCAGCCTGCTGATCATGCTGGCCTACGCCATCGGGATGTCCCGTTACCGGCTGATGCTGGTGGAGCAGTTTGCCGGCAAGGGCGAACTGTACTACCTCATCAGCTTCATTCTCACCATCGGCGTCAGCCTGGCGGTGGCCCTGGGCAGTCTGCTGGGCGAAATGCGGGAATGGCGGCTTTCAGGGCTGGGGCGACTGGCGTTTGTGCTGTTGCTGGCTGTCTCGATTATCGGCATCCTTGCCCTGCGGGACTGGCTGCAGCAGGCCATTGATCGCCGGTTCTTTCGAGAGAAATACCAGCTGGATAAGGCCCTGCGGCAGATGAATACCGCCGTCGGACATGTGAGCAACCAGGAAACCCTCGCCGATCTGATGCTGATTTCCTGCCGCGATGTGCTGCGGGTGGAAGCTGCGGCCCTGTACCTGCGGCACAGCGACGACGGGCCGTTTCAGCTCGCGGCCTCCCGGGGGACCGATCATCCGGTGATGAGTTTCCACTGCTCGGCCGAGGCAATGGAATCGCTGCATGCCGCGGGCAGTCTGCAGCGGGTCACCCCTGGCTCGCGAAGCGGCATGTCGGCCGCGCAGCAGCTGTTGCGGGAACTGAATGCCCGATTGATTTACGCCCTGGAGACCGATCCCGAGGTCGCCAGTGTGGTCGTGCTGGGGCCACGGGAAAACGGTGCTCCCTTCACCGCGGAAGACCTCACGTTTCTGAATGCCGTGGGGCAGATTACCAGTGTGGCCCTTCGCAGCGCGAGAATTCGCCAGGAACTGGCTCGCCTGAATGAGGAACTGAAGCAGCGGGAAGCTGAAGCAGAAGCACAGAAACGTCAGATCGGCATGCTGCAGGCGGAACTGCGACTGGCCGGCACACCCGAGGAACACAATACCCGCCGTCCAGCTGTTCGCCAGGCGGCTCCGGCTCCGTTTCACCGGGATGCCATTAAAGGCAGCAGCTACAAAATCGAACAGGTACTTGAAACCGTTCGCAAGGTCGCCTGGAGCGACTCGTCCGTCATGATTCGCGGCGAGAGCGGCACCGGCAAAGAACTGCTGGCCCAGGTGATTCACGACAACAGCCCGCGGGCGGAGCAGCCCATTGTGCGGGTGCACTGTGCCTCGCTTTCGCCGGGACTGCTGGAGAGCGAACTGTTCGGCCATGTGAAAGGAGCCTTCACCGGAGCCCATCAGGACCGGGCCGGGCGGTTTGAAATGGCCAGCGGCGGGACGCTGTTCCTCGACGAAATTGGCGATATTTCACTCGAAACGCAGGTCAAACTGCTCCGAGTCCTGCAGGAGCGCAGTTTCGAGCGGGTCGGCGGAACAGAGACGATTCACGTGGATGTCCGCCTGGTGACTGCCACGCATCGGAATCTGGAGGAACTCATCGAGCAGGGCCGGTTCCGCGAAGACCTGTACTACCGGCTCAACGTGATCAGCGTCACCATGCCACCCCTGCGGGAGCGAATGGAAGACCTGTACGAACTGGTGCTGCATTTCGTCAATCGGTCGGTCATCAGCACGGGGAAGCAGGTCACCGGAATCGACCCTGGCGCGCTGGCGGTGCTGGAGGACTACAACTGGCCGGGCAATATTCGCGAGCTGCAGAATATCGTGGAACGAGCCGTCGTGCTGTGCGAGCAGTCTTCCATCGGGCGGGATGATCTGCCGGCCCAGGTGCTGCAGCGGCAGCCGGAACCCAGCCTGGCGGTTGCCGCCGGGGGGCGACCGCAACTGCAGTCACGGCAGTCGGCTGAAGCGGGCCAGAACGATGTCGGGGCGGGGCCTGGCGGTTCCGCGGCGAACCTGCCGGCCGATGCTTCCGCCAGCGATGAACGGGACATGCTGGAAATGGCCCTGCGGGAGGCGGAAGGCAACAAGGCGCAGGCCGCCCGCCTGGTGGGCATGCCTCGCAGTACCTTTTACAGCAAACTGCAGCGGTACGACATCCGTTACTGAGAGCACGTTCAGCCGGATCGGTGTGCTGTCCTCAGTGCGCTTGCCGGGTGAGCAGAGCACGGGAATTTGAGCCGTACTGCGGCAGCCTTCCGGCCACAGCGCTCTGGTACCTGGCGTCACGACCTTCAGCTGCTGCAGCGTAAGGCGACAGCTGGCAACGCCTGTACCTGCGACCGCATCACCGGCAGCACCGGCCCTGGTTCTCAGAAACCGGCCGAGTTGCTGGACGGACGCCGCCGGTTGCCACCCGAGCCGGATGACGACGAATCACCGGAATCCGAAGAGCTGCGGGGCTTGAGTCCTCCGTCACCGGAACCACCCGCGGCGGCTCCGCCGCCCGACCGGCCGAGTTCTTCCCGCCGGGAAGCATAGCGAATCGGGAATGAGGGCCAGCGCTTCAGTTCATATTCGGCGACTTCGAACTCAAACTTCGGTCCGTCGAAGACGCGGTCGGCTGGCTGCCGGAAGATTTTCTCCGACGCATACTGCGTGAACCCCAGCCATTGACGGTCGGGAGCGACCAGGCCGAACAGGTTCTTCCGTTCGGGCTGAAACCCCATGAATTCCCGCGGCAGCGGTGCCGTATGCAGGGCTGCCAGCAGAAAGGCCGCAGTGGCATAGCCGGTGAATGCGGCGAAAACCCACCGGCCCGCGTCGAACATCAGGCGGTTGCAGGTGATGTACCGGGGCGAGATCTGCTCGGCCAGCATTCTTAATCCGAAGACGAGGGCTGTAAACAGCCCCACCAGGGCGATGATATCCCAGCGGTATCTCCACTCTCCGGTGGCAGCCACGCCGGATTCCAGCGCGCCGGCCACCGGCTCGAAGAAGTTCATGGCCAGCAGGCCGGAGAAGACCACAATCAGGAATGTCGTGCCGGCGCCCCAGGCACCTTCGGCAGCCACACACCAGGTGACCAGGCCAATCACAATCAGCAGTGCCAGGTCGATCATATCCGTCGTATTTCCGTCAGGGCGAAAAGGTATGGGAAACGGTGCCCTGCCCTTTCCGGGCAGGCAGCCGGCTATTTCACAACACGCAGCAGTTCTTCAATCGAAGTGACTCCGCGAACAACCAGCCGAATCCCTTCTTCCTTCATGTACAGCATGCCATTCTTGCGGGCTTCCGCCTTGATGGCGGAGACCGCGGCCTTTTCGCGAATCAGGTCACGCAGGCGGTCGTTGATCGTCAGCAGTTCGAAGACACCCACCCGGCCCTTGAAACCCAGCCCGCCGCAGGCGGTGCACATCATTTCGGGCTCGCGCGGGGGACGATAGAACTTTTCGATCCGGGCCTGAGGCAGGCCCGCCTTCTTGAGGAACTCCGGGTTGGGACGGTAGGCTTCGCGGCATTCTTCACACAGCCGGCGGGCCAGCCGCTGGGCCAGAATTCCCGAGATCGAGTTCGCCACCATGAACGGCTCGACATCGAGTTCGAGGAACCGATACAGGGCGGTGATCGTGTCGTTGGCGTGAACGGTTGAGAACACCATATGGCCGGTGTTCGCCGCCTGGCAGGCAATGTTGGCCGTCTCCGGATCGCGGATTTCGCCGATCATCACCACATCCGGATCCTGCCGCAGAATACTGCGGAGCGTGCTGGCAAACGTCTGCCCGGTCTTGGAGTTGATCTCGATCTGGTTGACGTTCTCCATCTTGTATTCGACGGGGTCTTCCACGGTGATGATGTTCCGCTGGAACGAATCGATTTCGTTCAGGGCGGCATACAGCGTGGTCGACTTACCGGCACCGGTCGGCCCGCAGACCAGCATCAGTCCGTGCGGCTGGTTGATGACCTCCACCAGCTGATCGCGGAGCGGCTTCCGCAGGCCGAGGCTCGCCAGACGGGAGACGGAGTTCCCCTGGTCGAGAATACGCAGGCTCATTTTCTCGCCGTGCCGGGTGCCCTGCGTGGCAACACGGAAGTCGACCTCCCGGCCTTCCAGCTCCGCGCGGAAGCTGCCATCCTGCGGGCGGCGGCGCTCGGTGATATCCATCGCACTGAGCACTTTGAAAATATTGACGATGGCATCGCCCGTGCCGCGGTCAAACGGCTCCGAGGGATACATCACGCCGTCAATACGCAGCCGAATGCCCAGCTCGTCTTCCTTGGGCTCCAGGTGAACGTCGGTAGAACGGCGAAGAATCGCGTCGTACACGAGTTCCTTGGCGGCCATGTA
>JAGQPV010000290.1 GCA_020426545.1 Planctomycetaceae bacterium | reverse complement strand
CGGCATCAACAGCCAGCGGAGTGCCCGTGGCAGCATTTATGCCGGTATTCGTCAGGTGAAGGGGGCCGGCCTCGACAGCCAGATTGTCTCGGCCAGCTACACCTACCAGATGAGTCCCAAGTGGGTCAGCACCTTCGGCACAGCCTACGACCTCAAGGAAAGCCGGAACGCCGGTCAGTCGCTGACCATCACCCGTGTGGGCGCGGACTTCCTGCTGCACATGGGGGCCAGCTTCGACGAAAGCAAGGACAACGCCGGCATCGCCTTCTCGATCGAACCCCGCTTCGGACCGTTCGGCGGCGGAAGCGGGAATACCCAGCTCAGCTCACTGCTGAATGCCCGCCGCTGAGCCTCGCCCGCGGAACCGGCACAGCGCCCGGCCCGCGGGAAACAACTCTCGCAGAGAATCCGCCCGAAAACTGTCCAGCAGTCCGGGCGGCACGACCTGCTGCCTGACTTGCTGACTGCAGACGCTTCCGGTTCTGGCTGCCTTTCCGTTCTGCTCCGTTCTGCTGGTGAAGCTGGCCGAACCTTCCGGCCGGTGTGATGGAGAAACACAGATGACTGTGTCCACCAGACCCCGCCGCAATTCCACGACGTCCCTGCAGGTTCCGGCTCTGTCGGGTGCGGCCGCCCGCCGTCCGGCCTGGCGCCAGAGACTGGTGGATATCGAGCGGGGCGCGGCCAGCGGCTTTCGTGGCAGCAGCAGCTTCTTTGTCCACCTCTTCTTCAGTTCGGTTGTTTTTGTGGCGGGAATGGTGCTGGGTCTGAGCGCCGCCTCGTGGACCGCACTGGTGCTGGCCCTTACAATTGTGCTGACAGTCGAACTGTTTCAGCACGCGCTGAAAATCGCCCTCGAACCGGTCAGAAGGCAGTCCGCCCGATCCTGCGAAGAGGCCATTCGGGCCGGTGCAGCTGCCGTGTTCGTTTCCGTCACCGGAGCCACGGTGACTGTGCTGGTGGTCTTCGGTGCCCGGCTGTCCGCCGTCATGACCGAACTGAGCTGATATCCGCTGCCTGTGCGCGGCGAACCAGCTGCCGCCCGTTTCCGCGCACCAGTCGATCGAACAAGGAGCCGATCAGGATGTCACTGCCACCACTCGAACTGCTGGAGACGTCCCACGAATTCCCCGGCCTCTATATGATCAAGGTCATCGGCAAGCCCGACAACCGCTTCGTGGGGCGGGTTGTGGATGCCATCCGCGAAGAGATTCAGGCCGAATCTTCACCAACCTACGACCTGAAATTCTCGACCAGCGGCAAGCACCTGTCGATCACCATCGAGCCACACTTTCAGTCGGCTCAGCAGGTGCTGGATGTCTACGCCCGGCTGCAGGAAACCGAAGGTCTGATTCTGCTGCTGTGAGCATGCCTTCCCGGCCCGCAGCCGGCAGCCGGTCCTCTGCCCCCGCTGCGCTGCGTGCCGTTCTCAGCCCGCAGTCCCCCGGCGCAAGTCCCCCGACGAAACGTCCAGGGCGGACACAGGCTCGCTGCTTCCGGCTGAGGTCTTCGCCCGGCTGACCTCGCCCTGCTGACCTCGCCCTGCTGACCTCGATCGTCCAGCGAAATGCGGTCGCCGCAGCCCGGTCGGGCAATCCCGTTGACCCCGCAGGCTGGTCCGGCCCTTTCGCGTGCTATGGCCCCGCAGGCTGGCTGTTTTCCCTGCAGAATGCGTTCTTCTTCCTGGCGCGGAAGCCCCGACTTCGCGGCTGCAGTGGAACAGAGCAGCCGAACACTGCTGCCAGCCAGACCGTCAATTAAGGGCTTTCAGGTACTTCGACGGCCTGCCACAGCCGGGTCCCAGCCGGGCTCTTTTTGCCGCGGCCCCCGCCGGACAGGGCTCAAACGACCCTGCTGGCTGGCCGGAAGGGATTTCTGCGGTGCAAGAGAGGAACAGGCGATTACGGAAGATTTCCAGAAGAATGGGGTTCACATTATCAGGTTTGGATGTATTATCTGAGGATCATTCCGGCACGGGCCGAAATGCGAGAAAGACCCAGCCAGTGTAAGCTGAGCTGCTGCCGAGTCTCTCAGCGGCCACCGTCAGTCCTCTGTCAGTGCCGCCGGGCAGGCGAAGGTAGCAACGACTGCAGACCGTTGCTGCGTTGATCTGCTGCACAGTTCGGGAACCCAGGCAGCGTGTTCCCGAGTGTGGTCGGTCAATGAGTGGTACAGGCCAAAGTTGGCGAGTCTTTCAGGCTGCGACTGCAGCCAGTGACGAAATACTTGCAGAACCCCAGTGGTTCAAGGATTGAGAATGAGCAGTAATCTGTACGTCGGAAACCTTGCCTACGGCACAACCGCAGACGATCTGCGGGAAGCATTCAGCCAGTACGGTACCGTGGCCTCCTCTTCTGTGATCACCGATCGCGAGACAGGTCGTTCACGGGGCTTCGGCTTTGTTGAGATGGAAGATGGCGGAAGCGAAGCCATTGAAGCGCTGAACGGAGCAGAACTCCAGGGAAGGACGCTGACGGTTAACGAAGCACGTCCGCGTGAAGATCGCCGCAGCGGTGGCGGCGGCGGCGGTGGTGGTGGTCGTCGCGGTGGCGGCGGCTACGGTGGTGGTGGTGGCGGCGGATACGGCGGTGGCGGTGGCGGCTACGGTGGTGGCGGTGGTGGTCGTTATTGATTCACCCTGTCTGCGGCCTCGTCCATCTGTGATGTTCTGATTTCCGCATTCTTCAATCGCCGCTCTCCGTGCTGCTGCCAGCACGTTGAACGGAACGTCGTTAGATTTCGACTCGTACAGCCTCATTCAGACTGTGCTTCGGATGAAACGAACCATACGGCAACCCGGCTGCTGTCTGCAGCAGCGGTCGGGTGGCTGCCGCAGGTCGAAGATCCTGTTCCCGGCTGCTCTGCACAGCAACTGCCCGGAAATTCGCACGTGGATCCTCTGCTGGCCCTGCTGGTGATTTCCTTTTCACCGCGGCATGCTCTCTCCCGTCCGATCGACGGGCCTCCCCCGTCTGCGTCTGTCTGACTCTGTCGGATGTCCCGGCTGCGGCAACTGGTGCCATTCCGGTACCGTCACGGACTCTCCGCCCGCTTCGCCACCCACTTTCCGGCAGCCACCGGGCCGGGTAGGATGGCAGCTGTCATCGATTCCGTTCAGGCAGTTCAGGGCTGGCAGCAATGATTTTCGTACTCGACAACTACGATTCCTTCACCTGGAACCTCGTGCAGCGGCTGGGAGAAATCGACCCTTCGCTGGATATCCGGGTGGTACGGAACGACCAGATCAGCCTCGACGAAATCGCGGACCTCGATCCCGAGCGAATCATCATTTCTCCCGGCCCGGGCACACCCGACGATGCCGGGCTGTCCCGCGATGTGATTGCCCGCTTCGGTCCGACCCGGCCGGTGCTGGGAGTCTGCCTCGGGCACCAGTGCATTTCGGAAGTGTATGGCGGCAGGGTCGTACGGGCCGACCGCCTGATGCACGGCAAAGTTTCGCCGGTGCATCACGACGGGCAGGGACTGTTTACCGGACTGGCGAACCCGTTCACCGCGACCCGGTATCACAGTCTGATCGTCCCGCTGCCCGATCTGCCGGACTGCCTGCAGCAGACGGCCTGGACCAGCAGTGAAGACTTCCCGGATGAAGTGATGGGCGTGCGTCACCGCGACTATCCCGTCTTCGGGGTGCAGTTTCATCCGGAGAGTTTTCTGACCGATGGCGGGATCGGCCTGCTGAAGAACTTCCTGACCATCGCCGCCTGACCCCGCGACAGTTCCCGCACGACCAGTCTCCCTGCTGCCTGACCACCTGAAGGGGTGCAGCAAATCCCCCGCAGTCTCCGCTGCCCCGCACTGCCTGCCGTTGCCGCACCGCCTGCCGATGAAAGACAAGTCCGTCATGGAAAGCATTGAGGCGGCCCTGTCCGCTGTGCTGGAGCAGGCCAGTCCGCGGCCTGTTGTCGATTGCTCACTCGCCGGCAGCCTCGGCCTCGTGCTGGCCGGCGACGCCCTCAGCGATGTGGATTCTCCGCCGTTCGATAAATCGCTGATGGATGGTTTCGCCGTCCGTTTTGCCGATCTGTCCAGCCTGCCCGCCCGACTGACGGTCATCGAAGAAGTCATGGCGGGGCAGGTCCCTGCCCGAGCAGTCGGCCAGGGTGAGGCCACGCGGATCATGACTGGTGCCCCCGTGCCCGAGGGAGCAGACACCGTCATCCCGGTCGAACAGACGCATTACGACGCCACCACCCGATCTGTCGAAATCGTCGCGGCCCCCTCGTCCGCCGGAGCCGCGATTCTGCGGCGGGGCAGTTCGCTGCGGGCGGGCAGCCCGGTGGCGACGGAAGGGACCTGCATTCGGCCGCAGGAAATTGCCGCCCTGGCCGAGTTCGGTCACAGCACAGTCCGAGTTCGGCCCCGCCCGCGAATTGCCGTCCTGGCGACGGGCGATGAACTCGTCCCCTGCCACCAGCAGCCTGGCCCGGGCCAGATTCGCAACACGAACGAACCAATGCTGGTCGCCCAGATTCAGCAGGCCGGGGGTGAAGCAGTTCCCCTGGGCATTGCCCGCGACAACCGGCCCGACCTGGCAGCGAAGATTGCCCAGGGTCTCAGTTGCGATGCCCTGCTGCTGTCGGGTGGAGTCTCCGCGGGAGTGCTCGATCTGGTTCCTTCAGAACTGGCGTCAGCCGGAGTCCAGGAGGTCTTTCACAAGATTCCGCTGCGACCCGGTCGCCCCCTGTGGTTTGGCTTGCGAAGGACAACCGATGCCGATGGCGAAACGGCCTCCTCCTCCGCCATCAGCCCCTGCCTGGTCTTCGGACTGCCTGGCAACCCCGTCAGCAGTATGGTCTGCTTCGAGCTGTTCGTGCGGCCGGCCATTCGCACCCTGCTGGGCGACCCGCAACCAGGCCCTCACCGCCTTCAGGCCACACTCGCGGCACCGCACAGTGCGCGGGGCGACCGCACCACCTGCCACCCGGCCCGTCTGCAGGTTGGCCCGAACGGCTGGACGGCAGCCCCTGTGCCGTGGATTGGTTCCGCCGATCTGCAGGCCACCACGCGGGCAAATGGTCTGGCCGTGTTCCCGCCCGGGACACGTGACTGGCAGCCGGGCGAAGCGGTCGACGTGATCTGCTGGGATGTGCTCCCCGGCGGACTGTAAGAAACACCCGATGACCCGCGAACGGCCTGATCGCCACCTGTCCTGCACCGATTTCACTGCCTCCTCTGGAGCTGGTTCATGCTGTGCCCGCCGCTGCTGATTCCAACCCTGTCAGGTCGCCCGCTGTCAGGGGCCACCAGGCCAGGACTCACCTGCCGCCTGTGTCTGCTGACGGGCGTTTTGTTTTTATGCGGTGGAGCCAGTGCCGGCCAGCCACTTTCCGCCGCGGAGAAATCAGCCGCCCCGAAGAAGCAACCGGTTGCCGGCGGATCGAACGTGGTGGCTCACCGGGGGCTGATGCGGCACGCACCGGAGAACACATTACCGGCCTTCCGGGCCTGCCTCGAACTGGGCTTCGGTTTTGAACTGGATGTCCGCCGCACCAGCGACGGCACGCTGGTCTGCGTACACGATGACACGCTTGACCGCACGACCAGTGGAACAGGCCCCGTGACCGGGCAGACACTGGCCGACATGCAGCAGCTGGATGCCGGCAGCTGGTTCGATCGCCGTTCAGCCGGAGAACGCGTACCGACCATCGAGCAGATTTTCGCGCTGACGGCCGGCTACGCTGCCGCCGGCAGAATGGACCATGTGGTCATCGCGATCGACATCAAAGCCAATGATGCGGAGGTCGAACGGGACCTGGTGCAGCTGGCCCGCCGCCATAAAATCAGCCCCTGGCTGGTCTACATCGGGCGAACCATCACCGATCCCCAGGTACGCCAGCGGCTGAAACAGGCCGATGAGAGCGCTCAGGTAGCCCTGCTGTGCGGCTCTCCGGCAGAAGTGCGGACAGCCCTGACCGATCCGGCCGTGGACTGGGTTTATCTGCGTTTCCTGCCCGAAGCCGGGCTGATGCAGGAAGTGCATGCCGCCGGACGGAAAGCCTTCATTGCCGGGGCAACCGTTGCCGGCGAACGCACGCAGAACTGGCAGACGGCCATGGATGTGAAAATTGATGCCGTTCTGACCGACTTCCCCCTGGTCTTTCGCCGGCAGCAGCGCCATTCCGCACAGACCACGGAATAAGCCGAGCTTCGCCACAGCTGTTCCGCATCTGTCCCGGCCCCCGCAGACGGCAGATTCCCGCGCCAACGACCAGATACTCCGGCCGCTGCATCGCAGTTGCTGTTCCTTTCGGTAAACCAGCCTGGTGCGGCAGAAAGCAGCGGCCGAACGGGCAATCGGTTGCCCGGCGCTGCGGAACTCGCTACAAGAGGCGGCAAGGTGGAATCCCGATTTGCCGGGAATCGACCACAGCAGATTCCCGCCGTTGACCGACCAGATTTATTCGATGCCGCACGAGGAGTGACTTACAGGATGACCACACCGATTCGCGTTGCTGTTACCGGAGCCGCCGGTCAGATTGGTTATGCCCTCGTGTTTCGGCTGGCATCCGGTGCCGTATTCGGCCCGGATCAGCCCGTGATTCTGCACCTGATCGAAGTGCCCCCTGTCATGTCGGCCCTGGACGGGGTCGAGATGGAGCTGGACGACTGTGCGTTCCCCACGCTGGCCGGTGTGGTCAAAGCCGACAGCGATCATCTGGAGGACGGTTTTGCCGGCTGCAACTTTGTGCTGTGCGTGGGCAGTGTGCCCCGTAAGCAGGGCATGGAACGGGGCGACCTGATCCGTGTGAACGGCCCGATCTTCACCAACACCGGCAAGGCCATTCAGGCTGCCGCCGCGGATGATGTCCGCGTGCTGGTGGTGGGGAACCCCTGCAATACCAACTGCCTGATCGCCATGCACAACGCTCCGGATGTCCCCCGCGACCGCTGGTTCGCCATGATGCGGCTGGACCAGAACCGGGCCGTCTCGCAGCTGGCTCAGAAGTCCGGCCAGCCGGTATCGGCAATCTCCAACATGACGATCTGGGGCAACCACTCCGCAACGCAGTACCCGGACTTCTACAACGCGAAGATCAACGGCCAGCCCGCCAGCTCGGTGATTACCGACGAGAACTGGCTGAAGAACGATTTCATCGAAACCGTGCAGAAACGGGGTGCCGCTGTCATTCAGGCACGGGGTGCCTCCAGTGCCGCCTCGGCCGCCAATGCGGCCCTCGACAGTATCGTCAGCATTGTGACTCCCACGCCTGCCGGGCAGTCGTTCAGTGCGGCCATCTGCAGCGATGGCAGCTACGGCGTCGATGAAGGGCTGATCTCCAGCTTCCCGCTGACCAGCGATGGCAACAGCTGGAGCATCGTCCAGGGGCAGGAGCACAACGAGTTCGCTCAGGCCAAGCTGGATGCCACCATCGCGGAGCTTCG
>JAGQPV010000289.1 GCA_020426545.1 Planctomycetaceae bacterium | reverse complement strand
TTGCGGGCTCACGCGGATTTTCCGATCGGCAGTTTGTACCGGTTCTGGCCAGAAGGACCGGCTGGCCATGTTGCCTCCAGTTCAGTAGGCCGCTGCCTCGGATGATGCCGGAGGCTGTCCGGCCTGACGAAACGGGACGACCTCCCGCCGCACGAGCACCCGCTCGACAGCCGACTCATCGATGGTGATTCCCAGGCCGGCCCGCTCAAGGGCCGGAGCCGTCCCGCCGTACTGGAATGTCAGGTCTTCCCGGGTCAGTCGCTCCCGTACCAGGTGGCGGTCGTAACTGCCTTCCAGATAAGCCAGCCCGGCCACCGAGGTGGCAAAATGCCGTCCCGCAGCCGAGAGAATGCCGGTCTCTCCCACCTGGCAGCCCATCTGGCACCGCAGCCCGGCCCGCTGCGCCAGCGCGGCCAGCCGCAGTGTGGCGGCAAATCCGCCGCATTTGGAGAGACGCAGGTTGAACAGGTCGCACGTGCCCTGCTCCACCGCCCGTTCTCCATCGCGAAAGCTGCACAGAGACTCATCGAGCATCAGCGGGACGCCGATCCGGCCGCGCCATGCCGCCAGTCCGCCCACCTCCGCATGGGGCACCGGCTGCTCGAGGGAACTGATCCCGAACGGCAGCAGCGGGGTCACTTTCCGCTCCAGCGAGTCGCACCGCCAGGCTTCGTTCGCATCAATCCGCAAATCCCGCCCGGCCCCCACAATTCGGCGGATTCTGCCGAGAGTCGCCGCATCGTCCTGGTCGGCCGCGCCGACTTTCACCTTGATCTGATCGAACCCGTACAGCCGCATTTTCCACGCACTGACGCGTTCCTTCAGGGGGGATGTGGCAGTAATCACGCCGCTGTACTGCACGGTCTTCCGCAGTTCCCGCAGGCCGGCCGCTTCGGGAACATGGGCCGTCACCCGGCTGAGCGGTTCTCCCAGCCGCTGACCGATGGCATCCAGCACGCTCAGTTCGATGGCACACCGCACCGTATTGCCGAAGCAGCCGCGGTCGTCATCCGCCGGTCCGGGCAGGGTGAGTTCACTGCAGCGGCCGATCGCTTCTCCCCACGTGTCGATCCGACCGGACAGCTGCCGGGCCAGGTCGGCTTCGCGGAACTGCTGCATGGCCGTGTCGATAGTTTCGCCGGTGACATAGGGCCGGGGCAGCCCTTCGCCCCAGCCGACGGTTCCGTCTTCCAGCCGGCAGCAGACGAGCAGCGTGCGGTTTGCATCGCGAGTGAACGAAGCGTGGCGAATCTTCTTCTTCAGCGGGATGGCCACTTCCAGGGCCGAAAGTTCGGTAATCCTCATAATTTCGGCCCGGTTCTCTTCCTTGATGTTGCGTTCCCGCACAGTGGCGGAGTTCGGCGGGGCCGGCAGAAAAGGCGAACAGAGGCCCCGGCAGCAGCAGGTTATCCGGTTTCGGTACGAATCTGCAGCCTGGCGACCCTGGAATCCGTCCGGCACTGCTTCAGAAGCGGCAGAGACGGTTTGACCCGGCCATCGGCATGCCCTATGATCTCCCGGCAGATTCAACCGGGACAGGGCAGCGGTTTGCGCTGTGCCCGTGTCATCACCCGGCCGGCACGTTCAACCGGCCGGTTTGCGGAATTTTCAGGAATTTCTCCTTCCATGCTGTTTCGTACATGCTTCATTATTCAGAGCATTGCGATTACCGGCCAGCTCTCGGCGGCCCGGCGGTGAGGTGATTTTCCCGATACGGAATTGAAGCACCAACCCTCAGGCCGGCGGCCTGAGGGTTTTTTTGTTCCCGCTGTCAGTTGTTCACTCTCTCAGGGTGAGAGCTGCCGGCGGGAGAGATCAGTCGGATTTCCAGGTGCGGCCCGCTGCGGGCGGCATCGTCTGTGACCCTCGACCGGGCAGAGTTTTCCATGTCAACGATCCGAATCTACGACACCACGCTTCGTGACGGCAGCCAGGGCGAGGGAGTCAGCTTCTCCCTGCAGGACAAGCTGATGATTACGCAGAAGCTGGCGGATTTCGGATTTGACTATGTCGAAGGCGGTTACCCGTTATCCAATCCGAAGGACTCCGAGTACTTCCTGCGGGTGCGGGATCTTGATCTGGGAGAACTGAAGGTGGCGGCCTTCGGCATGACCCGCCGCCGCGGTGTGGCGGCCGAGAACGATACCGGCATGCAGGCCCTGCGGGATTCGCTGGCCCCCGTGTGCACGGTCGTCGGCAAAACGTGGGACCTGCATGTGACGGAAGTCCTGCGGGTCGACGAGGCCGAAAACCTGGCGATGATTCGCGATTCGGTCGCTTTCCTGAAGGCTGAAGGCCGGGAAGTGGTCTACGACGCGGAACACTTCTTCGATGGCTTCCGGGCCAACCCGGATTATGCCCTGGCCACCATTCAGGCCGCTGCCGAAGCCGGGGCCGATATCATCGTTCCCTGCGACACGAACGGCGGGCGAATGCCCGAACAGATCGTGGAAGCCCTGGAAGCCGCCAAAACCGTGGTGAATGTGCCGCTGGGCATTCACTGCCATAACGACTGCGAACTGGCCGTGGCCAATACGCTGGCAGCGGTGCTCAACGGTGCGGTTCAGGTTCAGGGCACGATCAACGGCCTGGGAGAGCGGTGCGGCAACGCCGACCTGATCAGCGTGGTGGCCAACCTCGCTCTGAAATACGGGAACGAAGTCCTGCGGGGCCGGGGCGTGGGCCGCCTGACCGAACTGTCCCGCTATGTGTACGAACTGGCCAACATGAACTTCTACGCCAGCCAGCCCTTCGTGGGCAGCAGCGCCTTCGCCCACAAGGGGGGCATGCACGTGCATGCGGTCAACCGCATCGCGCACAGTTACGAGCACATCGAACCGGAAAGCGTGGGCAACGAGCGGCGGGTGCTGGTCAGCGAACTGTCCGGACGGTCGAACATTGTCGCCCTCACCACCCGCTACCAGCTGGACCAGGACGGCGAGCTGATGTCGCGGATTCTGGAGGAAGTGCAGAACCGCGAAAGCGAAGGCTACCAGTACGAAGCGGCGGAAGCCTCGTTCGACCTGCTGGTGAAGAAGCTGGCCGGCACCTACGAGCCATTCTTCCGGCGGATTCACTACCGGGTGAACATGGAAACCGAGCGGGCCCGCATCAGTTCGAATGACAACGACCTGACATTGCATGCCGCTCAGATGCCGCTGACCGAGGCGACCATCAAGCTGATGATCGACGGGAATGCGGAGCCCGAACACGTGGTGGCGGAAGGCGACGGCCCGGTGAACGCGCTGGATAACGCGTTGCGGAAGGCCCTGCATCCCGCGTACCCGAACCTGAAGTCGATGCATCTGGTCGATTACAAAGTCCGGGTGATCAATTCCACCGAAGGCACCGCCGCCCGGGTACGGGTGGTGATCGAAAGCCGGGACGCCGACCACGTGTGGAGTACGGTGGGGGTCAGCGAGAACATCATCGAAGCGAGCTGGCTGGCACTGATCGACAGCGTGGAATATAAGCTGTTCAAGGATGCCGGTGCTCTGGGAAGTGGGGCACAGAAGCAGGACGCTTCCGCTGCCGAGCCCGTCCGGTCCTGAAGAACTCCCGGCCCGGCACCATTGTCGCCCGGAAGAACCTGAGGAGAGACCGCACGGGATCTGCTTCCCGCACCCGCCCGTGCCGACTGATCAGACTCTTTGCCCCGCCAGTACGGAATTTCCCCTCGTGAGCTCCTCCGATAATCTGCAGCCGCAGGCACCAGCCACCGAAGGTGGGCCGATGACCGAGATTCCCCGGCAGTACGAACCGGCCGAGGCCCAGTCACGCTGGTTCCCCTTCTGGGAAGAACGGGGAGACTTCCACGCGGAACCCGGCAACAACCGGCCGCCGCACACCATCATGATGCCGCTGCCGAATGTGACCGGTGCGCTGCACATGGGGCACGCCCTCAACGGCACCCTGCAGGATCTGATCACGCGGCTGAAGCGGATGCAGGGCTGCGAAGCCCTGTGGATGCCGGGAACCGACCATGCCGGCATTGCCACGCAGGCCGTGGTCGAGCGGCGGATGCTGGAAGAAGAAGGCCTCACCCGGCGGGACATTGGCCGCGAGGCGCTGGTCAACCGCATCTGGCGCTGGAAAGACGCTTACGAAACCCGGATTGTCGAACAGCAGAAGCAGCTGGGTTCCAGCTGCGACTGGCGGCGGATGCGGTTTACTCTCGACGATGTGTGCTCGAAAGCCGTGCGGCGGACGTTCTTTCAGCTGTTCTGCGACGGGCTGATTTATCGCGGCAAGCGGCTGGTCAACTGGGATACCTACCTGCAGACCGCCGTGGCCGACGACGAAGTGTTCCACGAGGACGTGGCCGGGCACTTCTGGAAGTTCAACTATCCCGTGCTGGGCGAGGATGGCCAGCCGTCGGGAGAATCGATTTCGTTCTCGACCACGCGGCCGGAAACCATGCTGGGCGATACGGCCATCTGCGTGCATCCCTCCGATGAACGGTACCGGCACCTGCAGGGCCGCAAAGTGCGGATTCCCGTCAACGGACGGGAAATCCCCATCATTGCCGATGCCCTGCTGGCCGATCCGGAACTGGGCACCGGTGCGGTGAAAGTCACCCCCGCCCACGACCCGAACGACTACCAGTGCGGGATGCGGAACGATCTGCCGATGATCAACATCCTCAATCCCGATGGCACGCTGAACGAAAACTGCGGCCAGTGGGAAGGCATCGACCGGCTGCAGGCCAGGCCGCAGATCGTGGCTGAAATGGAGCGGCTGGGCCACCTCGAAGCCGTGGAGGAACGCCAGATTCCGCTGATGCACAGCGACCGTTCGAAAACGCCCATCGAACCGTTCCTGTCGGATCAGTGGTTCGTGAAGATGGATTCGCTGGCCCAGTCGGCCATGGATGCCGTGGAAGACGGACGGGTGAAGTTCTTCCCTGCCCGTTATTCCCGCACCTACCTCGACTGGCTGGGTGAAAAGCGGGACTGGTGCATCAGCCGGCAGCTGTGGTGGGGCCACCGCATTCCCATCTGGTCGCGCGTGGCCGAAAGCCGCACCACGGTGGACGGGCTGGAAATCCTGGGCGCGAAACCGGCCGACGACGGGGCTTCTGTCGTGTTTGCCGACGAGTATGCTTCCGTGTGTTCGGCCCGGTTTGTCGATGGACTGCAGAAAGGCGAGACCCTGCTGCTGGTGTGCGTCGACAGCGGTCAGGAACAGATCGAGCAGCAGCTGGAAGCCGCCGGGTTTACCCGCGATGAAGACGTGCTGGATACGTGGTTCAGTTCGGCCCTGTGGCCGCATGCCACGCTGGGCTGGCCCGACCGGGACCGCAACCCGCCGCTGGCAGGTGTCGAGCAGCCGGAGACCGGCCGCAACGAGGTGCTGGAGACGTTCTACCCCGGTTCCGTGCTGATCACCAGCCGCGATATCATCACGTTGTGGGTGGCCCGCATGGTCCTCATGGGTCTGTACAACATGGGCGATGTGCCCTTCCAGCATGTGCACGTGCACCCGAAAATCCTCGACGGTTTCGGACAGACAATGTCCAAGTCGCGGGGGAACGGTGTCGATCCGCTGGACCTGATCGACCGTTACGGCACAGATGCCGTCCGCTTTACGATCGCGTCCTTCGCCGGGGAAACGCAGGATGTGCGGCTGCCCATCAGCTACGAATGCCCCGGCTGCCAGGAGCTGATTCCCTCGAAGCTCTACAGAACGGCTGCCCAGACGATCGTGGTTCCCGAAACGCTCCAGGGCGAATTCCCCGTCCCGCACGGCGCGCCGAAACCCACGCTCACCTGTCCGAAATGTAAACAGGTCAGCCAGTTCTCCACGCCACTGTACGATGCCGATTCCGAAGAACCCGTGGCCCGGATGGTCAGCGAGCGGTTCGAGTACGGGCGGAACTTCTGCAATAAGCTGTGGAATGCCTGCCGGTTCGCGCTGCTGAATCTGGAAGGGTACACCACCAGTTCCGTGAGCCAGGACGAACTGCACCTGGAAGACCGCTGGATCCTCAGCCGGCTGGAGGCTACCGCCACCGAGATGACCGCCCTGCTGGCCGAGTACCAGTTCGACGCGGCGACCCGGGCCATCCGCGAGTTCACCTGGAGTGAATTCTGCGACTGGTACCTGGAGATGATCAAACCCCGGCTGCGGGACGAATCACTCAAACCCGCGGCGCAGCGGGTGCTGGTGACGGTGCTGGATGCCCTGGTGCGGCTGCTGCAGCCGTTCACTCCCTTCCTCTGCGAAGAGATCTGGCAGCGACTGCGGGAACTGGCCCCCGAGCGTGGTCTGCCGCAACCGCAGCAGGCTGCCGAATCCGTGATGTACGCCGCCTGGCCGGCTGGCGGGACATCCACCGCCAGTGGTGCCTGGCTCGATCCAGATCTCGAACAGCGATTCCAGCTGCTGCAGGAAACCATTGCCGGCGTGCGGAATCTGCGTTCGCAGTACAACATTCCGCCCGGTACTCCGCTCAACCTGCTGCTGCGGTGCGACGCGGAAACCGCCGGGCAGATGGAATCGATCGCCGGGCAGTTCGTGAATCTGGCCAAAGCCACGCTGGTGGAAGCCGGGCCCGAGGTCAGCCGGCCTGCGGGGGCCGCCGGGTTCTCCCTGGGAGAAATCGACGGTTTCATTCCCCTGGAAGGCGTGATCGACCGCGAGGCCGAACTGGAACGGCAGCAGAAGGAAGCAGAGAAGCTGCAGAAGTTCATCGCCGGCAGCGAGAAGAAGTTGTCCAACGAGAACTTCACCGGCAAAGCCCCCGCCGACGTGGTGGAGCAGGTGCGGGAAACGCTGGCCGGCAACCGGCAGCAGCTGGAAAGCGTCCAGCGAATCATCGCCGATCTGCAGGCGGGCCAGTAGGAACACTGTTGCCGGCGGTACTGCCAGCCCGCCGACCAGTGTCTTTTCCCGAGGTCACTCGGTGGACTGCTCGACTTTGCTGGCCCCTTCGCCATCCGCCAGGGTGAGCTGCAGCACGCTCGTGGCATCCGCCGGGATCGTCACCTTGAGGCCGGAGGTCTCTTTCTTCGACAGATATTCCGGCACCTGCGACTCGTATTTCGCCGGGGCCCGGACCGCATCGATCTTGTCCGAAGCCTCGCCGGCATTCACATCGACCATTTTCGTGACGGTCAGCGTGTAGGTGCCGGCCGGTGCGCCATCCCCTTCGGCATACGTGTTGACGGCGAAATTTCCGGAGCTGTCCGTCCGGGCAAACGATCCCGGTTTCCCCTCGCTGTGCAGCGAGATCGTCGCATCGGCCACGGGCTGGCCGTTGTACAGCACCGTGCCTTTGACCGGGTACACGGCTTCCTGACCCTCCGGAACCTCAGTGGTTCCGCCGCAGCCCGCCAGAAAGAAAAACCCCGACAGAACAACCGACCAGCAGATTCCTGAACGCTGCATTGATAACCCTCATGAGCTG
>JAGQPV010000028.1:13202-18831 GCA_020426545.1 Planctomycetaceae bacterium | reverse complement strand
GACCAGGTCGTGGGAGCACTGCAGCTGGCCGTGCTGCGGGGGGTCGATGTGCGGGTGATGCTGCCCAACCGGGCCGACCATATTCTGGTCTACCTCTCGGCGTTCAGCTTCATCGAGGATATGGCCAACACGGGTGTGAAGTTCTACCGGTACGAGCCGGGATTTCTGCATCAGAAGGTGCTGCTGGTCGACGACGATTTCGCCGCGGTGGGCACCGCCAATCTCGATAACCGTTCGTTCCGGCTGAACTTCGAGATCACCATCGCCGCCCTCGACCGGCAGTTCGCTTCCGAGGTGGAAAGCATGCTCGAACGGGACTTCGCCAGCAGCCAGCTGGCCGAACCGGACGAACTGCTGCGGCGTTCGTTCCTGTTCCGGGTGCTGGTCCGCTGCGCCCGCCTGACGGCTCCCGTGCAGTAGTTCCCCCGCCCGACTGAAGAGCAGGGCTGCAGGGTTTCCGCCGGAGCATATTCCCGACCGCGCAGGAAAACGGCCGGACCCACGATCGTGGATCCGGCCGGACACCTGTCTGATCTGGTCCGGCTGCGGAGGGCCGGCTCTGTTCGAGCATCCTGAAAGTTCCCGCCGGAGAAGACCGGCGGGAATCTCAGTGCCGTGATCATTGGGCCTGGAACAGCGTCACAGCCTCGGGGCTGAGCTGGAGACTTCGCTCGGTCACTTATGAAATGCACTGCCCAACGGGCAGAGTGAGGTCGCTCGACAGTTCACAGGTCACCGCGGGCAGTTTCCGGCCCACAGGGTGAGTGACGGTCGACCGTGAGGCACGAATCCTCAGGAGGTTTCGTGCCTGGCATGACATTCCGTCACAGAACAGACCATACCGGAAATTCGCAGGTGACCGCGAACGGAATCCGGCAGGCCTCAAGCTGCTCAGTCGTGGTACTCAACCTCAAGCCAGCCGTTCTTCTTGTACTTGATCTCGACGGAGTACTCACCGTAGATGTACTCGATCTTCGGACGATGACCGAAGAATGACTTGCCGTGCTTCACCCGCGGTTCGCAGTTGGGGGGAACGCAAATCTGCACGTTCACCATCCGCGGGCCGCAGCAGGCATCCACCTGACCACACGGGTCGGGGATCGTGACGATCACCGGTGCGGCGCAGGGGTGCACTTCGTCGAGTTCGTCGTACTTCACCCGCGGGTACAGTTCCAGCGGTGCGCCGATGACTTCATCGTGACCGTGCTGCGGTACGGGAGCCAGCGGGGCCACCGTGTCGCCGGGATTCGAAATCGTCGGGGCGGGCAGCTCGAAAGCCACTCCCCGAGTTGCCGGTGCCGACTCAACGGCCTCCAGCGGGGTAGCCTGCGCCAGACGCGGGCCAATCAGTTCAGGGCCAGCGCCGTATGCTGTGACAGCAATGCCCAGCAGGCCACCAGCACAAACGACAGAAAACAGACGCTTCATCAGAATTCTTTCCCTTCCCTGCTGTTCAACCAGCTGACCGCCCTGTAATGCGATCAAACAGCCAGGCACAGTGGTGCGAACGTGATCGAAACTCATTCGACCTGGTTGCGTCAGCCTGTGAAACATACCCCCTGCCAGCACTGCGGCAGGAGTTGCCTCCACATTGAGGGCAGAATCAGCCCCGGACTTCTCTTAATCTATCATTCAGGGATACTGGGAAGTCTGACCGGGCACAAGAGATCCCGCACCTGAACAGCCTGTATTTCCTGTTCTTTGCATTTTAATGCGCCGCCGAACCTTTTGTACAGATAATGTGAGGGGAACCGGCCTCATGCCGGGTCCCTCAGCCGGCCCCCTGCTGCTGCGCCCCCTCAGTCTGCCGCAGATCTCTTCCCTGCCTTTGCTTCCAACTCCAGATTCGCAGGTGAATGACCATGCCCGAACTTCCTGAAGTCGAAACCATGGTTCGCGGGATTCGGCCGCTGGTGGAAGGTCGTCAGCTGCTGAGTTTTCGCCGCTGCCCCTGCAGTTGCCGGCCATTAACCGTCTCCCCGTCACTGCGAACGATCTCCAGCCGGCTCCGCGGGCAGACCGTGGCGGCAGTCCGCCGACGGGGCAAACGGATCGTGATGGAATTCGATTCCGGGCTGATACTGGCCATTGAACCGCGAATGACCGGCCTGATGCTGGCAGCCGATCCTCCTGATACAGCGCACCTGCGGCTGGAATGGACCTTCTCTGAACCAGTGGATACCAGTCCCCGGCAGCCAGGCGACGACGACCCGCGGAAAACCTCCACCATCTGGTTCTGGGACCGGCGGGGGCTGGGAACTGTCGCCCTGTATACCCGGGAGGAATATGAGGCGGTGGTGGAGTCTGGCCGACTGGGGCCGGATGCCCTCGAACTGACTGCTGCCGCCTGGGCCACCCGACTGAACAGAACTTCCCGCTCCGTCAAAGTGGCCCTGCTCGATCAGAAACTGGTGGCCGGCATCGGGAACCTGTATGCCTCGGAAATCCTGCATCTGGCCGCGATCGCCCCGTCCCGTCCGGCGAGTTCTCTGACGAAACAGGAAACCGCCCGCCTGGCCCGAAGCGTCCGCCGGGTGCTGGAGCAGGCAATTCGCGACGAAGGTTCCACCCTGAGCGATGCCACCTACCGCACGGTCTTAAGCGAACCGGGGCGATACCAGAACCGCCACCGGGTGTACGCCCGAGCGGGCGAACCCTGTCCCCGCTGCGGCCCCGGATCGGAAGTACAGCGTATCGTGCAGCAGCAGCGTTCGACCTTTTACTGTCCTGACTGCCAGCGGCCGCCCCGCTAACCTGCCTTCCTGTTCATATGGTAAAACCAGGGACTGTCTTACCGTATCAGGCAGTATCCGGCCGAGCAGAAGCTCTTTCAGCGGGTTGCTCTGCTGTGGGACACCATCGCTCGGCAGCATTCCAGAGGGAAACGGGGAATCCAGGCAGCGTCCCCTTTCCAAAGGAATGTCAAGCGGATAGTATAAAGGAGTTCCACTTGAGGCCCGGATTCCGGTCTGGACCGCGCGACTGATGCTGGCCACTGACCAACCGGCCATGACCAGGCGGGGATTTACCGTATGTGAACCTGCACGCAGTCAACGGCCGCACGCCGCTTTGATATGATCAGCGACTGGCAACAGTCGTCCGTGTGCGTGCAGGCTTCAGGTCTGACTGGTGCCCGTCAGGGTGCTGGTCGCAGAAAGTGGGACTTGAGCCCGCTTTTTTTGTTGACAGACAGTATTGCCCGGGGCGACCGCCGATCGGTTCTCCGCGGCAGGTGTACTGAGCGACCGCCTGAAGGTCAGACGGTCGGGTACCAGGTTTTCCTCGGGGAGGAAGCCGGCTGGCAGCAGAAGAGGCCGACTGACAGAAAAGGGGGCGTTCGTCAGCCGGGGGTGCATTGCCCGGGCGGCAGGCCCGGTCACAGGGGGCCGGTGCGAAAGGGAAAGAATGAACAGCTCGGAAATTCTGCGGATCGTCGATGCGATTCACCGCGACAAAAATATCTCGTCCGAGATCGTGTTTGAGGGAATTGAACAGGCGATACTTACGGCGGCGCGCAGGCATTTCGGCGAAAACGCAGAGCTGGTAGTTGATATTGACCGGGAGAGTGGCGAGCCGTCTGTTTCCGCCGATGGAGAACCGCTCACGCCGGAAGAAATCGGCGAGCTGGGCCGCATTGCCGCACAAACAGCCAAACAGGTCATTATCCAGAAGATTCGCGAAGCAGAGCGGGACGCTCTGTTCGACGAATTCTCGGCCATCCGTTCGCACCTGGTAACAGGCACCGTCAGCCGTGTGGAAGGCAGCATCTGCCTCGTCAACCTCGGCAAAGTCGAGGCCATGCTGCCTCGCAGCGAACAGATTCCGGGCGAGTATCATCGGGTCAACGAACGCGTACGGGCCATTGTGCTCGATGTGCGGAAAGCCGGCAGCCGGGTCAAAGTGATTCTGTCACGCTGCCATCCGGACCTTGTCCGCCGGCTGTTTGAAGTGGAAATTCCGGAAGTGGCCGAACAGGTGATTGAGGTCCGGTCGCTGGCTCGGGAAGCCGGATACCGTTCCAAAGTGGCCGTCTCGTGCTTCGACAGCAAGATTGACTGTGTCGGTGCCTGCGTGGGCGTGCGGGGTCAGAGAATTCGCGGCGTGATCGACGAACTCGCCGGCGAGCGGATCGACATCGTCCGCTGGAATGACTCCCTGCAGGTTCTGGTGCCGAACGCACTGCAGCCGGCGGAAGTAGAGGACGTGATCCTCTGCCCGATGCTCGGCAAGGTGATTGTTCTGGTCCGCGATGATCAGCTGTCTCTGGCCATTGGCAAGAAGGGTCAGAACGTGCGTCTGGCTTCGAAGCTGGTGGGCTGGGACATTCAGGTGATGACCCAGGAGCGGCTGGGGGAACTGCTCGACCAGGCGGTCACCGCCTTTGGCGATGTGCCGCATATCGATGAAGACCTGGCCGAGAAACTCGTGGCCCAGGGATTCTTCACCTTCGACGACCTGTCGGTGATCGAACCCGATCAGCTGGCCGCGATGGGTGAACTGACTGAAGAACAGTGCGACGAAATTGTGGCCCGGGCCGACGAGGAATCCCTGCGGATTGAGCAGGAAGAACGGGAAACACGCCAGCGGGACCGGGCAGCCCGGCGGGTTGCCGCGGAAATTGAAGAACTCAGTGCCCAGCGGAGCACGGCCGAACCGGCCCCTGCCACCGATGAGAAAGCCGTCGACCCGGCGGAGCTGGCAGCGGCCAGTGCGGATGCGGTCGCGGAGGCCGATGCGGTCGAGTCGGCTGCCACGGAAGAACCCGCTGCCACCGGCACGGAAGAATCTGCGGCGGCCGAAGAACCCGCCAGCAGCAGCACTTCGGAGCCTGCCGCCCCCGCAGACGAAGAACCGGTTCCTGCAGATTCTGCTTCGCAGACTGAAACCGTTCCATCCGCAGAGGCAACAACTGATAGTGCGGACACAAAGAGTGCGGATCGTGAAGACGAGGTGCTGACAGACTCCACGGCCACGGACGTGGAATCAGAAAACGACGAATCCGAACCCGGACAGGAAGAAGTCGGAGAAATCTCCCCCGCGGATGTTGCCGCGGAAGAGAACGGCAAACCTGAAGAGGAATCGGTGAAACTGCCCGCCCATTCGACGGACGGGACATCCACGGAAGACTGAATCGGGCCGGCCGGCCGGGTGCCGGCACTCTGCCCGGCCAGCGTGCCCTGTGTCTGACGGAATTTCAGCGAGTTTTCTCTACCTGTTGAGAATGCTGAAGACTGCATAAGACTGAGGCAGGAACATGAATCACATTCATTTATCAGGCAATCAACGTCCTCAGCAGCTGCTCGACAGCTGCGGGGGTCACTGATGCGGGACTATTCACGCCACAGTGTGTGGCTGCTGTGCGTCGGATTGACAGAGCGGAGTTGCGGGAGCCGTCTTTCAGACTTCATCGACTCAGCCTGACGTGCCTGGGATATTGCGGGAGATCACCTTTTGAAGATTCGGATTTTCGCCCTGGCGAAAGAACTGGGACTCGACAGTAAAGATCTCATCGATTACTGCAATCGAGCCGGGATTGAGCTGAAGAACTCCCCGCTGGCCAGCATCTCACCGGAACAGCGGGATATGGTCCTGAAGTTCATTGAAGGCCAGGGGTCTTCGCCTGCACCGG
>JAGQPV010000028.1:0-13184 GCA_020426545.1 Planctomycetaceae bacterium | reverse complement strand
CGGTTGAAGAACCGACCGTTCCTCAGCGTGAACAGTCTGAAGAGCGGACAGGCAGGATCCGTAAAATCGAACCGGCCTCCCGTCCTCAGGGAACCCGCGGCAGTGCGGGCGACCGCCAGACCGGCGCGGATGCTGACAGCCAGAGCGTGGCCGTCGCCACCGTGGACGCCGAGGAGGAACGGCCCGCTCCGGCGGAACCGCTGACAGAAACTGTCGCGGAAACCGATTCCGAACCGGAAGCCGTCGCGGCCGACTCCACAGAGGCTGCAGCCACCGCTGAAGCGGCGGCTCCCGCGGAAGATCTCGCCGAGACCGGCGACACGTCCACCGCCGAGTCCACCGGGACGGATACTCCCGACGAGAAATCCGCAGCTGCTGAAGCCGCGTCTGCTCCAGACGTGAAATCAGAGGCTGCCGCGGAAGCTCCCGTCAGTGAGGCCCCCACCAAACCGGCCGCCACGGAGCCCGCAGCTGCCGAACCGGCGGCCGAGTCCCCTGCAGACGCCGCTCCGCCCGCGAAGGCCGCTCCCGGCCAGGCAGCAGCAGAAGCCGAGGACACCGAGAAGATTGCGCCGATCCGTCGGGGAGATTACGTCCCGTCCGGTGGTGCAAGTTCCGGCGAAGTCCGCCAGATTCCGCAGATGCGGCCCCAGGGAACGATCCGCGAAGTGCCCCGCCGTCCTGCGGCCAGTGGCGATGACGCCCGGCCGAAGACCAGTCGGAGCAAACGGGCAGCCGCCCCGCTGGTCGCCCGCCCGCCGGAGTTCGCGGTCCCTCAGATTCGCCGTGCTCCGAAGGAAGAAGAGAAGCCGGCACAGAAGCCGGAAATGAAGCTGACAGCCGATATGCTCAAACCGGGCAGCAACCCGCTCGAAGAGCAGATGCGGATTCGCAAGGACAGAGAGCGCCCCGCCGCCGGTGGTCGCAAAAACTCTCTGCTGCGTGACCGGGACAGCCGGGACAGGGAATCCGTCGAAACAGACGGCCGCAAGGTGGCCGCCGGGCGTCGGCGTGGCGGTTCAGCCGGTGGTGATGAACGGACGGCCCGCCGGGGTTCCCGGCCAGGCCAGCGTCGGAGCAGAAAGAACCGCGCCCCCGTGGAACTGAAGAGTTCCGCCGAGGTCGATCTGCCGATTTCGATCCGCAGTCTCTCCGAAGCCATTGGCCGTCCCGCACGCCAGCTGCTTTCGATCCTGTTCAAGCAGGGAGAGATGGTCCGCATCAACGACATGATCAGCGAGGAAATGGCTCTTGAGCTGGCCCTCGAAGTCGGTGTGGATCTGAAGATTCGCCGTGGACGGGATATGGAGCAGGAACTGCTCGATATGCTGGACCACGACCGCGAAGACGCCGTCCTTGTGCCGCGTCCGCCGGTGGTGACCATTCTGGGGCATGTCGATCACGGTAAGACGACCCTCGTCGACCGGATCCGGTCAGCCAATGTGGCCAGCGGAGAAGCGGGCGGTATCACGCAGCACATCGCCGCCTACCAGGTAAAGCACGGCGACCATAAGATCACCTTTGTCGACACGCCCGGTCACGCCGCCTTCGGTGAAATGCGTGCCCGTGGTGCCAATGTGACCGACATCGTGGTGCTGGTGGTGGCCGCCGATGACGGTGTCATGCCGCAGACCGTGGAATGTATCAGCCATGCCCGTTCGGCCGGTGTGCCGATGATCGTGGCGATGAACAAGATCGATCTGCCGGACACCAATGAACAGCGAGTCCTGCAGGACCTGGCTGGTCAGGAAGTCCTGCCGGCCGAATGGGGCGGCGACACGGAAGTGATTCGCACCTCGGCCATGGAAGGCACGGGAATCGAGGACCTGCTCGAAACCATCCTCGTGACCGCCGAACTGCAGGAATTCCAGGTCGACGAGGACTGCCCGGCCGTGGGTGTCTGTCTGGAAGCATTCCGCGATGAAGGTCGTGGTGTGGTCTCCTGGCTGATCGTCCAGAAGGGGACGCTCCGCACGGGAGATGTCGTCCTGTGCGGCCCGACCTTCGGCCGCATCCGGGCAATGTACAACGACAAGGACGAGGAACTGCACGAAGCACCGCCTTCGACCCCGGTCCGCGTGGCCGGCCTGGAGGATGTGCCGGGAGCCGGCGACCATTTCTTCGTGGTGGAAGACGTGGAAGAGGCCCGGCAGGTGGCCGAAGACCGGCAGCACCGCGACCGGACCGATGTGCTGACCCGCCGGGTACGGCCCCGCTCGCTGGATGACATCCTCACCGCCGCCCGTGGTGGCCAGGTGCAGGATCTTCCGCTGATCATCAAGGCCGATACGCCGGGTTCTCTGGAAGCTCTGCGGGGCGAGATCGAGAAGTTCGAACACCCCGAAGTTCGCACGCAGATCATTCACGAAGGCGTGGGTGGTGTGAACGAAAGCGATGTCTACCTCGCCAGTGCGTCCGGGGCGATTGTGATTGCCTTCCATGTGATTGCCGAAGACCGGGCTCATGCCCTGGCCGAGAAGGAAGGCGTCGACGTCCGCCGGTTCGACATTATCTACGAAGTCACGGAAACCATTAAGCGGTCGCTGGAAGGTCTGCTCATCCCCGAGCGGATCGAAAAGAGCACCGGCCGCGCCCTGGTGCTGCAGACATTCCATACCAGCCGGTTCGGCACGATTGCCGGCTGCCGCGTGCTCAACGGCACCATCGAGCGGAACGACCGGGTGCATGTGATTCGCGATCAGAAGATCCTGAACCACTACGGCATCGCCTCCCTTCGCCGGGAGAAAGACGATGTCCGCGAGGTGCGGGAAGGCATGGAATGTGGTATCCGCCTGGAAGGGTTCAACGACGTCAAGGAAGGAGATCTGCTGCAGGCCTTCAAGATTGAAGAGGTGAAGCGGACGCTGGACTGACCCTGTTGCTTCCCTGGTATCTGCCTGTTGCCCGGGCTGCTCGCTGTGTCTGTTTCGCCAGGGTTCGGGGGGCCATCACTCTGGCTGGTCACCCGGAACCCGTTCACTTTCTGTTCTGCATCGGAGGAACCTCCGCTCGATGACTTCACGTCGCATTGCGAAGGTCGCCCAGGCCATGCGCGAGACTATCAGTTCCTGCATTCTGCGGGGGCTGAAAGATCCGCGCGTGCGGGATGTCACCGTCTTGAATGTGGATGTCAGTGAGGACACCCGCACTGCCAAAGTCTACGTTTCCGTCATGGGGGACGAGCGGGCACAGGCTCTGTGCCTGCACGGCCTGAACTCGGCCCGGGGCTACCTGCAGCGAAAAGTCGCCGATCGGGTCCAGACCCGCTACACCCCCGTGCTGACGTTCGTTCTGGATTCCAGTGTGAAACGCAGCGTGGCCACTTCCCGGATTCTGCGGGAAATCGCAGCCGAGAACGCCGTGCACGATGGCACGGGCCTCACGGAAGCGGAAGCCGGGCCGGAGGAGACCGACGACGCCGCAGTAGATGACGCGGCGGTCGACGAAGTCGCAGATTCCGCGGGAGCCTCCCCCCGGCCGAAGCTGTCCGCGGAAGCGGAACCTGCCGGCGACCCGCAGGCAGAGAACGGCCCCCGGGCAGCGGACGGCAGTCCGGCAGACACTGCGGAGATCGAGGCGACACCGGAAGATTCCAGCTGATACCGCACAGCCCATCGGGCTGCGTGGAGCAGTCTGGCACACAGGCAGCGGCGGCTCCGGCCCCCGTCTGCAGGAGCACAGTCGTCCCGGTTTCCCGCACATCGCCGATCTTTCTGCAGCTGCTGTGCCACGGAACCTGAGCATCCCGGCCCGCGGAGAGAGCCGGCCACGAATTCTGGAACGCCATGTCCTCAGCATCGAAGACCAAAGCCGCCGATCGGCAGAACATCTGTAAAAAGCTTGTTCCGATCCTCCGCAAGCAGTACGGCAGCAAGGTGCCGGAGAATGGCCTTCCCGTCATGGAAAGCCTGCTGCTGGCCGTCTGCATGGAGGACACTCCCTGCGATATCGGCCAGGAACGCTACGAGCGGCTGCTGAATGACTTCCACGATCTGAACGAAGTTCGCGTCAGTACGCCGACCGATCTGGCCCGGGTGTTCCCCGAGGATCCGCTGGCTGAAATGCGGGCCATGCAGATTCGGAATATCCTGCAGTATGTGTTCGAGGAAAACTTCTCGTTTGATCTCGAAGACATTCGCCGCAAGACGCTCGATCAGGCCACCCGCCAGCTGAACCGGATTCCGGAACTCTCGTCGTTCATCCGGCTGACGGTTCTGCAGCACCCGCTGGGCAACCACCTGATTCCCGTCGATGAATCGGCCCGCCGGGCACTGATCTGGCTGGGCCTGGCAGATGCCGACACCACCCATGATGATGCTTCGGCCCTGCTCAAGTCGGCCATTCGCAAAGCCGACGGACTGCTGTTCTGTTTCCTGCTGCACTCGCTCGCGACCGACCCCCGCTATACGGCGGAGTTTGAACAGGCCCTTGAGGCTGCGGGGGACGAGGCAGACGGAGACTCGGCCTACGACCTGTCCGATGCACCAGCCCGGCTGACTGCACTGTTTGCGGGCAAGCTCACTTCGCCGAAGAAGAAGTCTGCATCCAGCTCGGCCGGCGGGACCGCCAAATCCGCTTCGTCCAAATCGACTGCCGACAGGAAATCCTCCGAAGCCCCGAAGAAGAAAAAGAAAAAGGCTGCAGCGAAAAGCACCAGCAAATCCGCCGCGGCGGAGTCCAGCAGCCCGGCACCGAAAAAGAAGGCCACGAAGAAATCCTCTTCCGGGCAGAGCGGTAAAGCCACCTCCGGCAGCGGCCGCAAAAGTTCCCGCTGAGCAGTTTCGGTCCGTGCGCCGCTGCGACACTGTGCGGACAGTCCGCGAGAGTTCAGACAGCAGACAGCCGGCAACTGCCTGGCCAGGGGCCGCAGTGCTGACGCTCAGCGTCCCCCTGTTATCAGGGTGTGAAACGTCGCCCGGCACATCGGCGCCGGCAACAGCACCGGACCCCACGGTGCTGCCGGAGCACGGTAAGGACAGGCCCCATTGAGCCCGGACGCTCGAATGGCGAACTCCCTGTCGCACGCCACGGCAACCTGTACTGCCGGCTGCCTGATCGGCCTCCATTCCCTCCAGACGTCCGCAATTCCTCAGCGGAAGGGACTTCCCCCTGTGGCCTGAGGGGATTGTGGCCGCAGACACCGACCGGGAAGCCGGGGTTGGTAGCAATCCAGAGCAGCCGTTAGAATACGTTCAGGCAGTCTTGATCCTCTGACCCGCAGGGCCCGCCTGGCTACCGCAGTCTGCCAGTGCCCGGGCCTCCCTGCCGGCAGAGGACGACTTCCGTGGTATTTCGCTCAAAGGCAGCTTCCCAGGAGAGCGGCACATGGTTCCGGCGCAGAATCTTTTTCCGGCACGGCATCCGCAATACGGGGCAGAGGTTCCGTTCGTCACAGCCGGAAGGACTGGCCGCCGCCAGAACTGGCTGGCCCCTGTTTCTGCGGTCGCTCTGCTGCTGTTTCTGGCTGGCACGATTCCGGCGGATGAGCCGGCAGAGGCTCCACGGCCCAACGACAAGGGCGGGGCCACATTGCGGCAGCAGCCGGGAGATGACCTCTCGGTTCCGCTGGTGCCGGCGAAGCCCCGTACCGCCAGCGAACAGGCCCGCCTCGAAGCAGCGGCGCACTACATGGCCGGCCGCGTGAAGGAGTCCCGCAACGATTTCCGCGGTGCCCTGGAAGAATACCGGGAGAGCGTCAAACTCGATCCCGAAGCCGTCGAAGTGTACCGGGAACTCGTGCCCCTCGCCTTCAGTCTCGATCAGACGGACGAAGCGCTCAAGTACGCACTCAAAGCAATCGAACTGGACCCGCACGATTTTGAACTGCTGCGGCGACTGGGCGTGCACATGGCCGGCGCGCGGCGGCTGCCGGAAGCCGTCAAATTTCTGGAGAAGGCCGCTGCTTCCGATCGGCTGGATCAGAAGTCCTCGGTGTATGTCACCCTGCAGCGGGATCTGTCGATTCTGTACGGGGCCACGGGCGATACCGAGAAAGCCGCAGCAGCATCGGAAATCGTGTTCAACGCCCTGACCGGCAAGGGCGATTACACGCTCGATTTCCGCACCCGTTCGGCGCTGGAGGCCGATCCCACCACGGCCTTCGACCGGCTGGGCCGCATTTTCATGGAAGCCGGCAAATACGAGCTGGCTGTTCGTGCTTTCAAGGAAGCGATTGAAGTCCGCAAGGGCAGCCCCGGCGTGCTGAGTTTCCACCTGGCCGAGGTCTACCTGAAGACGGAACAGCCGAAGCTGGCCCTTGAGGAACTGCAGAAGTATTTCAACGCCCAGCTGCAGTCCCGCGGTGAGGCCGCCTACATTCTGCTGCGGGATATTCTGAAATCGCTGGACCGCTCCTCGGAGCTGATCGGCATGCTGGAAGGCATGAGCGAGAAGGACTCGCGCAATGCCACGCTGTTGTTCTTCCTTGCCGATCAGTATCTGGCGGCCGACCAGCTCGACGACGCGGAGAAAATGTACCAGCGGGGGCTGGAAAGCTCCGGCGACCGGAAAGGCCATCTGGGCCTGGCGGTGGTTTACCGTCGGCGGAGCGACCCCTCCCGGCTGCTGGAGTCGCTGTCACAGGCGGTGCGCGGAGTGAACAGCCTTGAGGGAATTGAGACCGAACTGCAGGCCATCGCCAGCAGCGAGAAACTGTTCAGTGAAGTGATCGGGGCGGGCCGCAAACGGGGCGAGGGCGACAATCCGCCAGCCACGTTTGAAGTCAGCTGGGTGCTGGCCGGACTGGCAGCCGAAGCCGAGAAGACGGACATTGCCACCGAGTTCTATCGGCAGGCTATTGAGAAAAGCCCCGGCCCCGCGCAGCTGGCGGGCCTGTATCAGGAGTTCGGGCAGTACCTGCTGCTGGCCGATGAATTCGACCAGGCAGCCGATGTCTTTCGCGAAGCGGCCGGGAACGCCTCTCTGGCGGGCGGGCGGGCGAACTTCCTGTTCCGCCTGTCGCAGGCACTGGAATTCGGTGGCAAGACTCAGGCCGCCCTCGACGCCGTGGAGGAAGCCCTGAAGCTGGTGCCCGAGCACCCCCTGCTGCATTACCAGACCGCCTGGATCTATTACCATTCCCGTCAGTACGATCGGGCTATCAGCGGTTTTGAAGAGGTGCTGAAGAAGTTCCCCGATCAGAAGGATATCGTCCGCCGCTGCCAGTACACCCTGTCGAATCTGTACGTGCAGCAGGGAGATATCCGTAAGGGCGAGGAGATTCTGGAAAAGGTCCTGGCAGAGGACCCCGATGATCCCTCCGTTAATAACGACCTGGGCTATCTGTATGCCGATCAGGGCAAGAACCTCGAGCAGGCGGAGAAGATGATCCGCAAGGCGCTCGATTCCGATCCGGAAAACGGCGCCTACCTCGACAGCATGGGCTGGGTTCTGTTCAAGCTGGGCCGCTACAAAGAAGCGGCCACTTATCTGGAAAAAGCAGTCGAGAATCAGACCGGCTCCGACGGAACCATTCTGGATCATCTGGCCGACTGCTACGACCGCCTCGGCCGGAAGGCTGACGCTGTGAAGAACTGGAAACTGGCGCTGGAGCAGGCGAAGAAGGCCTCCAGCCCCGATAAAAAGAAGATTGAACAGCTGGAGACCAAGCTGAAGGGCGCTGCCGAAACCAGCGGAGACAGCTCTCCCTGACCGCGAACGGCAGTCTCCGGGCCATGCGGGAAGACCGGCAGAAGCGTGACGGACCATGATCGCTCGTCACGTTCTCCGGCTGCAGTCCCCTTCGAGGCACCATAGCAACAGCCTTCCCGCCGTCTGCTGTCATTTGCGCAAAGTGCCACCAGACTGCCCGCTTCCGCCCGTCCCGTACATGCAATGTGAGCACGAGCACGCGAACCGGATCGCGACGACGCGAGAATTGCGAAATCTGCCAGCTGCTGAAGTTCGTGCCGGCATGTCCGCGGGAACGGGAACCTGATTATTCAGCCCGCACAGGGCATTCGTCTGAACTCATCGAAGAGCCGGAACCAATGGCAGGACATTCACACTGGGCCAACATCGCCGCCAAGAAAGGCGTGGTGGACAAGAAGCGGGGCAAGCTGTTTGGCAAACTGAGCCGGGCCATCATTGTGGCGGCGCAGATGGGCGGGGGAGATCCTGTCATGAATCTGCGGCTGCGGTATGCCATCGACAAGGCCCGCAAAGCCAGTATGCCACGCGACAACATCGAGCGGGCAATCAAGAAAGGCTGTGGAGAGTCCTCCGGCGAAGCCTATGCGGAGATTCTCTACGAAGGGTATGGCCCTTCGGGCGTCGCCGTGCTGTGCGATATTCTGACCGAGAACCGGAACCGTACCGCGGGCGAGATCCGCAAGATCTTCGAAGTCCACGGCGGCAACCTGGGCAGCACCGGCTGCGTGGCGTGGATGTTCGACCGCAAGGGTCTGTTTGTCGTTCCCGAAAGTGCCGTCGGCGAAGAACAGCTGTTCGAACTGGCCATTGAAGCCGGGGCCGAAGATGTCCGCCGCTCGGGTGACACGTTTGAAGTGATATGTGATCCCGACAGCTACGATGCGGTCGAGGCGAAGCTGGCCGAAGCGGAGATCCCGACCGACATGGCGGAGATTACCCGGCTGCCGCAGAACACAGTCGATCTGGATCTGGAGAACAGCCGGAAGACGCTGCGTCTGATGGAAGCACTCGACGATCAGGACGATGTGCAGTCCGTAACGGCAAACTTCAACATCCCCGACGACATCATGGAAGCCGTGTCGAGCGACTCCTGAACCGCCCGGCTCCTGTTGCGGGTGCCTGAGTGCAGGTGCCATTGCGCGGGTGCCCGTTGTCTGATGGCTGCTGTCGGCACGGGGACCGGTTGAACCAGGCTGGCCGATCCCCGCTGCCCGTTCTCCAGCGTCCGGACGTGGCCCCCAGGGTTTGCGGACCAGTGTTCGCGGCCCGGTGTTTGCTGCCCGGGGATCGAGCTGCCGGGCCGACTGCATCCTGCTGCGCGCCATGGCCCCGGCGGGTGATCTATCTCCGTGGAGCCGATCTTCCGTTGGCGCAGCAGAACGCCCTGCCGAGATCCAGCGGGATCCCGACAGGGCGCGATTCTCTGCAGGCCACCGGCCACGCCGCATTCACGTGGTCCGACTGGCCTGTGCCATCACGGTAATCCGGTCAGGCTGATTCGTAACAGCTGCGGGATGTATCCCGGCACTGTTCTCCATCACACAGACGGTCATCGGGGCCGAAGATCGTCTGCGTGCGGCCACACCAGAAGTTCCCGTCGCCGGTCGCTTCCTGGCCTGGCAGCAGTCCCGCATTGATATACAGCCCCTTGGAGAGCAGCTGACGGCAGCGTTCTCCCTGAATCACATTCAGTTCGTCGGCCATGATCACAGCCCTCCTTCCAGCTGACCGGTTGCCTTGAGCAGTGCCCGCTTCACAGCGACAGCGGCCATCTGCACCTTGTAGCCATTCCGCGAAAGCGGTGTGGCGGCAGCAACCGCGGCAGCACCAGCAGCAGCGGCGGTTTCCTCATTCAGCGGACGACCAGTCAGCAGCCGGGCTGCTTCGTGGGCAATCCACGGCACAGGGGCTGCATGGCCCAGCACAATCCGACAGTCCCGGACGAGGCCGCCTTCCACCTGCACGCCGGCAGCAGCGGAAACCAGCGGCCAGTCGAGACCCTCGGAAGCGAGGACATCGTAAGTGGCACTCTGGATTCCCGCGGCGGAAGGCAGCAGGATGTGCGTGATGAACTGACCGGGACGCAGAATGGTGACACCCTGCCGCTCGGTCCGCGGAGTAATGTAGAAATACTCCAGCGGAATCGTTTCGGCATCGTCGGCACCAGGTCCGGCAATCCGCACCCGGGCGCCCAGCGAAATCAGACCGGGAGCAAACCGCGACGCACTGACGAACTTCGCCGGTCCGTGGTTCCCCAGAATGGCGTGGTAACGGTTCTCGCCGGTTTCCACCAGCGATTCCCCATTCTCCATGGCCAGCAGGCCATGCCCGCTGCGGAAGTACCAGCAGTTGGGCAGGTGGCACAGGTCGCCACCCACGGTGCCCATCGACTGGATCTGCACCGAGCGAATGCCGTCAATCGCATCCAGCAGGCTCTGGTAGCCGGCCAGCAGCGGGTTCTGCTGCAGCTCGTCCAGCGGAGTCAGCGCACCGATCCGGACACCATCGATGTCGGGAGTCACCCCGACCAGCGACGGCACCGTTTTCAGGTCGACCACCCGCTGGGGAGTCACCAGATCCCGCTTGAGCAGAGTCAGCAGATCCGTCCCGCCGGCCAGCACGGCTGTATTGCCGTCGTGGTCGGCCAGCAGGTCGGCTGCTTCGGCCTCGGTTTCCGGGCTCGCATATTCAAAAGGCCTCATGACTGGCCTCCTTTCAGCGCTTCGAGTACCCGCTGCGGGGTCAGCGGCATGACGGGAACCCGAACGCCAATGGCGTTTGCCACAGCATTGGACAGCGCCGCACCGGTGGAAATCACCGGAGGCTCACCCAGACCAATCACGCCACGGGCGTATTCGTCGTCGGGCTGATACATCTCCACAACCAGCTCGCCGATGTCGCCGATTCGCGGCAGGTGATAGTTCTCCAGATCGGCGTTGATGTACCGGCCAGTCCGGTTGTCCATCACCCGCTCTTCCGTCAGGCCGTAGGCAATGCCCATGATCAGCCCGCCGTAAACCTGGCTTTCCGCTGTCAGCAGGTCGAGGATCAGACCACAGTCCTGCACGGCGACCAGCTTGTTCACGCGGACGACACCCGTTTCCGTATCGACGGAAACATCGGCCATCTGCACACCGCCCACACCACTGTCGGTCAGGCCGTCGTCCTTCGGGCCTTCGCCCTTCACTTCCAGTGCCATCGGACCCAGCAGCGAGGTCGCCTGTTTCCAGGTGCAGACCAATTCTCCGTTGGAGAGAATCTTGCCGTCTTTCGCGGTCAGCGAATCGGCCTCGACGTCGTACTTCGTCGTAACGAGGTCGAAGATCTTCCACAGGGCTTCCTGTGCCGCGCGGCGGTTCGGGCCGCTGACACCACCCACCGTGGTGGAACCACCGGACGGGCCGGAGTTCGGGTACGCGTTCGAACCAAGGTTCACTTTCACGGCATCCAGCGGCAGGCCGAACGTCTCCGCCACGGTGATGGCGATGATCGTCCGGGTTCCCGTACCGATGTCCTGGCTGCCGCCGAAGGTTTCCACGGTTCCGTCGGGGTGAACTTTCACCAGCGTGTTGGCGGCATGCGCCCGGCCACCCCACTGATGCAGCGCCATGCCCAGGCCGCGGCGGACGGCCCCCTTGCCGCCACCCTTGCCATGCAGGTGCCAGTTCTTCTTCCAGTCAATCAGCTTCGCACCAATCTTCATTTCCTCGGCATACACTTCCGGGCGGGGAGTGTACTTGAGGTTCTTCATGAAGACGTCGTAGCTGTCCATGCCCAGCTTCGCCGCCAGATCATCGATGGCGGTGTCGGTCAGGGCGCACAGCTGCGGATGTGGTGGTGCCCGCCAGGCGCGGTTCGGCCCGGTGTTCGTGCTGATACCGGTCGCCTTGCGGTTCCGGTTCTCAAAATCGAACACATAGGGGAACTGGCTCAACGCGATGGTCGAGCCGGCAATACCGCTGGTGCCCCAGTGGTGGCTGTCCCAGGCGATGATGTTGCCTTCGGCATCGGCGGCAATGGTCACCTCGGCGAAACCGGAAGGCCGGGTACCGGCGGTCTTCAGTTCCGTGGGACGGTCCAGCATGAACCGCACCGGGCGACCGGTTTCCTTCGCCATGGTGGCGGCTGCCAGGCCCCATTCGTCGGCGGCGAACTTCGAACCGAAGCCACCACCGATGTAATTGCAGATCAGCCGGACCTTCGACGCATCCAGTCCGAGGGGGCCGGCGAACTGCCCGCCGGTACCGGACACATTCTGCGTCGACAGGTGCACCGTCAGCTCGCCGTCACCGGTCCACTCACAGTGCGAGCCATGAGGCTCCATGCACATGTGCGAAATGGTGGCGATGCCGTAGTAGCCCTTGTGGACTGCTTTGGCCTGCTTCAGGGCGGCTGCCACGTCGCCTTTTTCGTTCTCGCCCAGCGAGCGAGTCCGTTCGGCCTTTTCGGCACCGGCGAGGTCTTCTTCGTCGACCCAGTGCTCGAGGACTTCGTACTCAACCCGGATGGCATTCACACCATCTTCGGCGTATTCGGGCCGTTCGGCGGCGACGGCGGCAATCAGGGTGCCGTCCCAGCGGACTTCCGAATCCACATCGCGGAAGACGTGAACGGCATGCACGCCCTTCACTTTCTTCGCGGCTTCCACATCCAGCTTCACCACTTTGGCGTGGGCATGGCGGCATGTCAGCGCTTTGACATACAGCGTGCCCTCGGTGTTGATATCGGCAGCGTATTTGGCCGCTCCGGAGGACTTGTCGTGTCCATCCTTCCGCACGTGACGTCCGCCGATCAGCGAGGCTTCCGACCTGGGGGGCCAGGCAATTTTGCGTTCCGCCATGATTCAGGCACCTCCCTTTTTCGCAATTTCCATGGCACACTGCATGATGCCGTGGTAGGTGCCGCACCGGCAGAGGTTCCCGCCCAGGCCCTTGCGAATTTCTTCTTCACTCGCTTTGGGGTTCTGGTTGAGAAAGGCACGGGTTGCCATCACGAAGCCCGGCGTGCAGAAACCGCACTGGCTGCCGTGATGTTCGACCATCGCCGACTGGACCGGGTGCAATTCGCCCTTGGGTCCTTTCAGCCCCTCGACCGTGCGCACCGATTTGCCGTGAAGCTGCGGCAGGAACAGGATGCAGGCGTTCAGCGACTGGCGCCGCACCTCGTCATCCAGCAGCGACGTCACCATCACCGTACAGGCGCCGCAGTCCCCCTCGTTGCAACCCTCCTTGGCGCCGGTCAGTTTTCGGGTTTCGCGCAACCAGTCCAGCAATGTTCGGGTCGCAGGCTGGTCCGCAATCCGCACGGTCTCTCCGTTCAGAAGAAACTCGATATCCATCCCATTGGTATCCGCCGCCTTCTTTTCGTTGCGCCTTTTGCGCGTCCGTCCGATGCGACGTAAAACGGATGCGCGGCCTGTAGGTCCGCCGATGACCCTAAGCGGTGCAATCATCATCTGACAAGTGTTTTGTATGCCGGTCCCGGCGCGCCCGACCGCACGAGGCGCGGAAAGTCCGGCGATCCTCCAGTCGGCG
>JAGQPV010000288.1 GCA_020426545.1 Planctomycetaceae bacterium | reverse complement strand
CAGTGAGATTTGTACTTTCTGCTGATCCATAACCTCATTGATTGACCTGAGGCTGCTGCCTGCCGCCAGCGGATCGTGCTGCGCCCAGGCGGAACGGATGAACCTCTCCCCGCGGACAGATTCCGCCGGCCGATTCCGGTGGACTGAAAGTTGAATGGTCGATCGCTGCCGGGGCGGGGTGACCAGGTGGCCGGTCGTGTCTGCCGCAGATTTTCACCTGTGGGAATGCGACCGCGAAACCTGGACGCCGCTGCAGATTTTTCCGCGAAAGAAGCAGGAAGACAGGATCGACCACCCGATGAAGCAGTTTTCAGAAGGAAACAGCCGGCTGCAGGGAGAGTAACCGGCTGATAACCATCACGATGCCCCCGCCTGCGGGAGGCAGCAGCGGGCTGCTGGATGTCTGCGGACAGCCGCCAACCGTTGCGGACCCGGCTGGAAAATGGAATCGATTGCCGGGTTTTCTGTTGTATCTCAATCCAGTTCCCTCCCGAGACGTGTTCCGTGCAGCCTGCCTGACCGCAGCACGGCATGAGCAGGGGGGCCACTGGCCATTCTCTCCATTTCTGTTGCTGTGCCTGTTGCCGCGACCCGCGGATTGAAGAACGTGCTCTCCATCTGCCGCCGCCGGATGGAAGGACACTATGGCTGCCAACCAGCATAGTGACGGGACCGTGTGAATCGAGCATTTTGATGACATCGACCGAACTGCAGGCTTTTACCCGAAAAGAACTGGCCTCGATGGCCCGCGGACAGCAGATCAGCGGGTGGCACGGAATGCGAAAAGAGGAGCTGGTTCGAGCCCTGACCCGGAAACTTCGCACCAGCGGGTCGAATGGCAAATCAGGAAAAGGACGAGGCAAATCGGCCACCCCGGCCACCGACAGCCGATTGTCCGCCAGTTCCCGGACTGCCCGGCGGCGGTATCTGTCCACCGCAGAACTCCCCGCCGGCGCGGCACTTCCGCAGCGGGACCGCTTTACGGCCTGTGCCCTCGATTCTCACTGGATTCGGGCGGACTGGGTTCTGTCGTCGCGGCTGATTGATCGGGCGCGGGCCGCCCTGGGAGCTGCCTGGCACTCCGCGGTGCCGGTAATCCGGGTGCTGGATCTGAGCAGTGGCGATTCCCTCTCGTCGACATCGTCGCTGGCAGGGGAACACGAACTGCGTTCCGCATCTCAGACGTCCTACCTGCCGATCGAACACCCTGACCGCACCTACATGCTGCAGCTGGCCTACCGGGCCGGTTCCGGTGAGATGTTCGTGCTGGCCCGTTCGAACCGGGTGAAAGTTCCCGCACCGGGTGCCGTTCCCGCCGAGCAGCCACTGGAACCGAGAGCAGAGAACGAGGTTTCCGGCTGCCGTCTTCCCCGGCCCGGCCGACGGGGAGCGGACGACAATGGCGAAAATTTTCGTTTTCAGATTCAGGCGGAACTGGTGGTTCACGGAGTGACGGAACCGGGAGCGGAGCTGACTCTGCTGGGCAATCCCGTTCGTCTGAATGAGGACGGTTCCTTCCGCGTCCAGCTGTCTCTGGAAGAAGGCCGGCAGGTTATTCCAGCAGTGGTGACCACGCCCGATGGAAGCGAACGGCGGACGATTGTGCTGGCAGTCGAGCGGAATACGCGGGAGCTTGAGCCGCAGTCGCTGGATGATGCGGCAAGCTGAAACGGGCGATGGAACAGGCCGATGGACCTGCCCCAGCGGACTTCCGGCTTCCCACTGGTTCCTGTTTCCCCCTGAAGGTCTGCTTCAGGGGGGGGCTGCGGCACTCAGTACCTGGACTGCTCGACCTGAGTTGACAACCGGGCAGAAACGGTTCAGATGATCCTCGCGGTTTCTGTTTCCGGAAAAGACGTCAGGCACAGCCTGACCTACGGGACAGCCCGGGCATTTCCGTCGCAGCGCAGAAACAAAAATCGGATAGACCGCCCTGTTTTCCTGCCTTTGCTCGCTTTGCGACAGCACATCTTTTCGGATGGTCTCTCAGCGCGTTTTGCCCTGAATGCGGTACAGGCTGGCATGCGTGCGAAGGTACATCGAATCGCCGGCGAATACCGGTGTGCTGATGAAGGAGTCCACCTGATTGCGGGCGGTTTCGGCGCAGTCTCCGGTGGTGTTGAGGACCACGGTCGTACCGTTCTCGCTGCTGACGTACAGCAGGTCATCCGCCAGCGACAGACTGGGATAGAAGGTCCCTTCACCCAGCTCAAGCTGCCGGCTGATGAGGGTGCTGCCGTCGGCGGCATCCAGCACGGTGAAGATGCCTTCGCTGGACACGGTGAATACCCGGCCGCCGGTCACAATGGGTGAGGCGAAGACTTTCTGTCCTTTGAGGCGGGCCTGCCAGACCGTGTCGATGTTCAGTTCGCCGTCTTCGTCGAACGACATGCTGTAGCGGGCAGCCCGGGTATCGACGCAGTAGACATCGTTGCCGGCGATCACGGGCGAGCTGTTGGACAGGGTGATTCGCACCCGGCCGGCCTGCTTGCCGGTGGCCAGATCGAGCACCCGTCCGTTGGGATGAATCAGCACCTGCCGGCCGGAAACCGTGTGCAGGGCTGCTGTTCCCCAGGACTGCCCGAATCGGGTTCGCCACAGCTCGCTGCCGGTGAGAGGATTGAGGGCGACGGTGTCTTCAATGGCGATGATCAGCCGGTCTCCGGCCAGCAGCGGCGAGGCACTGTGCCCAAACATGGCATTGGGACGGTCGTCCATTTTGCGAATCCAGACCCGTTCCCCCTCGAGTGTGCAGCACATGACCACGGCGTTGCCGAACACCGCCCAGACGTGCTGACCATCGCTCACGGGGGTGGCGGTGGTGTAACCGTTCTTTCGGGTATGGGTGGGCAGTGTGCGGTGCTTCTGGGCCAGAGGCAGCTGTTCCAGCCGGGCGGTGATTTCCGCCATGCGTTGTTCGATGCTGCTGACCAGCTGCTGCAGTTCCTCGCGGTTTTTCCCTTCGATCGTCTTTCTGCCGGATTCCGCCAGCTCGCGGAGGTGGTTCCGGGTTTTCCGCAGCTGCCGTTCCAGCTGGGATTCCTCCTGCTGCAGAGGGCGGGCCTGCTCCAGTTCCTTTGCGATTTCTGGCCAGGCCTCCGGTCCGGCAGCGTCTTCGTCGCTGCCGGTGAGCGTCCACAGGATTTTTCCAGTCGAACGATCGACGCAGATCAGCGAGTGCGGGTCGGCACAGGTGATGACCCGGTCGCCCACGACCAGCGGCATGGCATTGCTCTGCGCGGGCATCGGCGTCGACCAGGCCACGCCTTCTTCGGTGCTCCAGTGCAGGGGCGGGCGGGTGACAGGAAAGCTGCCCGAGCCATCGCCCCGCCAGCCAGTGACCGAAGTTTCCGCTGGCTGCTCGCCTGCGGTCGAGCGGGCCAGTGGCAGCAGGGCCGCACTGCCGGCCACCAGGACCAGTGCGAGGGGAAGACCGGGACACAGGCCGCGCAGAACTCGAACGGGGCGGAGCATGCAGACGCCTTTCAGTGCAGGAATGAATGCAGTGTGGTTCCGACCAGCTGCAGAGTGCTCATGATATCTGCTCCGCGGGTCCGGGCACAGTGCCCGCCACGGGTTGAGCAGGCGAACCGTCGGTCGCGACCCGGGACGTCGTTCGGTATTCTGCAGACGGCCTGCCAGTCGATCGTCTGGCTGTCCTCAGCCCTCAGTCTCTGAATCCGGCGGAATTTCTTGCTGTTATGAGAATTACTACATGGAACGTGAACGGCCTGCGGGCCGCCATTCGCAAAGGCCTGGCCGACGTCCTTGAACAGCTGCAGCCGGATGTGCTGCTGATGCAGGAAGTCCGCGCGACGCCGGACCAGCTGCCCGCCGAATGGGCCAGCCCGCCCGGCTGGCATGTGGTGTGGAATCCGGCACGAAAGAAAGGGTATTCCGGCACGGCGGTCTGGTCCCGGACTCCCATCGAAGTGCTGGAAACCCGGCTGGACGACCTGCCTCTGCGGGACGGAACGGACAGCAGCGAGCCGCCGGGCGACGACGTGACGAACTCCGTCTGTGGCGATCCCGAAGGTCGGCTGCAGCGGCTGCGCTGCGAAGGGGTGGAGATCCTGAACGTGTACCTGCCATCGGGTTCATCGGGAGAGGCCCGACAACAGCACAAGGAAGCCTGGATGAAATGCTTTCGTCCGTGGCTGGATCAGTTCCTCACCATGCGGCGGCCAGTGGTGCTGGGCGGAGATCTGAACATCGCTCACACGGCCCGGGACATCTATTATGCCAAAGCCAACGAGGGGAAATCGGGGTTTCTGCCGCACGAACGTGAGTGGATGGGCGGCCTGCTGGAAGCCGGTTATGCCGACCTGATCCGGGAACAGTTTCCCGATGTGGAAGCCGGTCCTTATTCCTGGTGGTCGAACCGGGGCCGCGCCAGAGAACTCGACCGGGGCTGGCGGATTGACTATCTGCTGGCGAACCGGGCCGCGAAGAAGCGGGTGTCTTCCGCCAGCATCGACCGTGAAGCCTCGCTGACGATTTCCGACCATGCCCCCGTGACGGTTGAGCTGGACTGATTTCAAGGGCCGAGAGGAAATCCGTCGCCGGCCGGCAGCAGTCAGCCCGCAGCTGCACGAAGCAACACCAGTCAGTTCCGGCGGCTGGTGCCTAAAATTCCGCCAGCTGCTCAACCACCATAACGACCATAGTCCAGCGAGCTGTCAGCTCGCTGCAGCAGGCTGCCAGCCAGCAGAGGAGTCGGATTGTCAGATCTCCGGTACAGTTTTTCTGACTCGGCTCTGATGGGGTGGCTGCTGGCGGGCTGTGGTCTGCTGGCGGGGCTGGTGACCTCGGTTGCGTGGCTGGCGATCCGCCTCGTGGAGCAGCTCGGCTGGGATCCGGGCTGGGTCCGGCTGCCGGCATTCGGACTGAGTACCGGGCTGCTGTTCTGCTGCAGCCTGCAGCTGGCCCAGGCTCAGGGTGCGGTCAACCGCGAGAAACAGCAGCTGTTCCGCAGCTGTCTGAGCAGGGCCCTGGGGTGCAGCGCCGGATTCATGACGATGCAGGCGGTGGGGCTGTGGTGCCTGATTCAGCTGCAGCAGAGCGAACATGTCGCGACGGGTTCGCTGGGGCTGGTGATTGTATTCACAGCCCTGCATGCGCTGCACGTTTCAGTCGCGGTGCTGTGCCTGCTGTTCGTGACACTGCAGGCCCGCCGCAACCGCTATGATCACGAGTATTCCTGGGGCGTGACCTTCTGCGGCTGGTTCTGGCACGCGCTGGGCGCTGTGTGGGCGGCCATTCTGGTAGCCATGCTGATCGCCACCTGAGCCCGCCTGCGGCGGTTCAGCCCGGCCACTTAACAGGCCGGGGCTGGACTGCTCAATCTGAGTCGAAAACTGGCTGAAACGGGTCTGGAGATCCTGGCGATTTCTGCATCGGGAAAGACGTCAGGCACAGCCTGACCTGCAAGACTTCATCAGGGGAAATATCAGGGGAATTTCGTATCCTTCAGAACGGCTGAGGAAATCTTTCCATCCTTCCAGCAGATTTCCCAGATGCGGATACTGATTCCCGCGTGCGTTTCCAGGGTGTAGCAGGTCTGGCCGTCCTTCATTTCGGTCTTGAGAACCTTCGGTTTCTCAAGCAGCATCAGATCGATGTCGTCCGGATTGTCGGCATTCTCGGCAGCGTGCTTCTTATACGCCGCCGCGACACCATCCTCGCTGCCGTCCAGGGCCTTCATGAAGTCCTGCATGGCAGGCAGCACCGCGCCCTCTGGCGGACTGGCGGGCTTCGACTTGTCTTCCGTCGGCGTGGCAGCCGGAGTGGATGCAGCGGGGCTGTCACTGTCAGCCGGTGGAGCAGCGGGTTCAGCTGGAGGAGCATCCACCGGAGCAGGTTCCGCAGGAGGGGCATCGGCGGGAGGCGTGTCGTCGGCAGCCGGATCAACAGGAGCCGTCTCTGCGGCCGCTGAGTCTGCTGGTAATGTTTCCGGGGAAGCGGCGTCAGCCGGCGCTGCGTCGCCCGCAGCCGGATCGGCAGTTGTCACCTCGTCACCGGACTGTCCACAGCCAACGAGGAAGGCGGCTGTCAGCAGCAGCGTACAGAACTGTCTCACGGGTGTTTCCTTGATTCAGCTTCTTGTCGAACCATCAGCAGCCACTTGAACGCTCGTTTCGATTTCAACCGAACTCCAGCCAGGAGCCGGTACGCACCGGTTATGGTGTGGACCGCCCTCCCGCCGGTGCCCGATCCTGCCGGCACCGGTTCAGCCGGGAACTCCCGGTGCCGGGACTGATCTGCGGAGCAGATTCTCAACGGGTCGTTCGGGAAGAGGTTTCCGCCACGTCGCGCCCGGCAGTGGAATCCTGCTTCAGCCCGGCGTTGGTCTGTTCCACCAGAGCACGGGCCGCCCGCAGCTGCCCCCGGCCAAACGCACGGAAGGTGATCGGCCCGCGGCTGATGGACCGCTGGGCCAGTTCGCTCCACTCCAGGCCGTTCAGCTGGTTCCAGATCGAAGCCTGCATCACCTGGCGGCTGGTTTCGCGGGCATTCCAGCTGGCCAGCAGTTCGCGGACGACGGGGCTGGTGGTGAGTTTTTCCAGCGGGACGAGGGCATAGGTGACTTTGACATTCGGCGAACGCTGGCCGGGTTCCGCACAGACACTCCGCAGCATGAACTGCACGGTTTTCTCGGGAGGGATCGAGAAGAAGTTCAGTCCCATATTGCCGGGAAGCCCCAGCGGTGAGCCGCTGGCATCGCTGGACTGCCCGACGACGTTCTGAAACTCGCCGGAGGTGGTGTCATCGTTGATCGGCAGGCCGGTGAAATCGAAAAAACCATTGCCGGACTGGGCCTGCTTCAGCACGGGCACGGCGCCAAGGACCGGTGGGATCTCCACGGTCAGCGGCTGGCTCGTGGTATTCGTCAGAAACACTTTGGCGGAGAATTCGTCCCGCGCGGCAATGCGATGCGTCAGCCGGCCATCCTTCAGGGCGGCGAACAGTTCGACCTGTTCGGCCGAGCGATCGACCCGCAGCTTTGTAATCGCGCCTTCACCCCGCGAAACCGAGGGAGCCGACAGCAGCAGTCCGAAGGATGCCAGCAGCAGGGGCAGCATGCGAAAACCGGACGATTTCACCAGTGATAAGGTCAGAGCGGGCATGCCGGGCATTCCTGCATAATTGGGAAATGGTGGTCTTAAGACGTATGCAGGCCTGGGCCGACGACCGGGAAGCCGGTGAGCTGTCGATGGGCCGATGGGCCGTCGGTGGCGAATTGCATCAGAGCGCTGCACTGGCAGACTGCCAGCTGTGATGGTACCGCGACAGAAGCCGGTTCAGCAAGAAAAATCCGCAACACCTGCACAGGCGGGGCGTCTGCCCCCCCAGGCCCCCCCCCCGCAGACAACGGCAACGGCCCGCCGCCACCCGACGGCCCCGTCAGCCGGCGCCAGCACCCGCGCCCCCCCGG